>NZ_JBSXMU010000003.1:0-105699 GCF_054073225.1 Teichococcus aerofrigidensis | reverse complement strand
GCCGCGGCCTCGCCGCCGTCGATCCGCCGCCAGGGCACGGCCACGTCCTGCGCGGCCGACCAGAACAGCACCGCCACCGCCACCGCGCCGCGCGGCCCGGCGGCGCAGGCGGCGGCGATGTCGGGCTCGCGAAAGGCGCCCGCCAGGCCGCCGATCATCAGGCCGAACTCGTCGAAATCGACGCTGGCCGAGACATCGACGGCGAGGCCAAGGGCCAGGTCCACGGGCTGCATGAGCTCCTCCCTCCTCATCGGGGGCGCCCCCATCGGGGACGCCATCAGGCCCGGAGACCGGCCAGGGCGCAAGGCGGGCAAAAATCGGGTCCGCACCTGAACCATCCGCGGCGAGGCCCGTTCTGCCCGCAACGGCGAGGCGTCGCGCTTTCCCCGCCGGGAAGGACGCCATCCCCGTCCTGTCCACAACCCGCGGGAGTTGACCGGTGTTCTTCGATTCCTGGACCGGACTGGCCCGCGTGCTGGTCGTCGGCACCCTGGCCTACGCGGCCCTGGTGCTGTTGCTGCGCACCTCCGGCAAGCGCACCCTGGCGAAGCTCAACGCCTTCGACCTGGTCGTCACCGTGGCGCTGGGCTCCATCCTGGCCACGGTCCTGCTGACCAAGTCGGTGGCGCTGCTGGAGGGCATCCTGGCCTTCATCCTCCTGGCGGGGCTGCAGTTCGGGGTGGCCTGGCTCTCGGTGCGCTCGCCGCGATTCGACGCGCTGGTCAAGTCCGAGCCGGTCCTGTTGCTGCACCAGGGCCGCTTCCTCGACAGGGCGCTGCGGGCCCAGCGGGTGACACGGGAGGATGTCCTGGCCGCCCTGCGCAGGCAGGGCCTGGCGCGGGCGGAGCAGGCCGCCGCCGTGGTGCTGGAGACGGAGGGCACGCTGAGCGTCGTGCCCGCCGAGCGCCTGCCGGAGGCGGAGCCCCTGCCCGGCGTGAAGCGGCCTCCGGCCAGCTGAGCGGCGGCCGGTCCGGCGCCGCCCATTGATCCCGCCCGCCGCGTCCTCATCTCGAAGGCCGTGCCGTGCCGCTTCCGGGCCCGGTCCTTCCGCGCCCCGTGGCTTTCCTTTGCCTCGGTGCCGGAAAGCTGCTCCCTTGCCCCGTACCGCCCCGGACGGCGCGCGGGGGCGGCGCATGGGGAATGGGCGGCGGGCGGCACGTGCGTGACAGCGAGGCTGAATGATGGATGGAACTGCCGGTGCTTCCGCGCCACACGTCGCACCGGGCGAGGCCAGGCTGAATCCCGCCCCGGACCACACGCCCCCCCTGCCGGGGGATGTCCACGCCCCGATCACGCGCATCATCGCCGAGGTGGCGGCGACCTTCCCGGGCGAGCGCATCAGCCTGGGCGAGATGGCCGAGGCCTTCGGCGACCGCGCCTTCGGCCTGCTGATCCTGCTGCTCTGCCTGCCCAGCCTGCTGCCCGGCATGGCCAGCGTCTTCGGCCTGCCGATGCTGATCCTGGGCGTGCAGATGGGGCTCGGGCGGCATGTGCCGGTGCTGCCCCGCTTCCTGGCCGACCGCACGGTGAAGCGGACCGACCTGCTGCGCCTCGCCTCGGCCTCGGGCAAGGGGCTGCGGCTGGTCGAGAAGGTGGTGCGGCCGCGGCCGGGCTGGTTCACCGGCCCGGCGGGAGACCGGCTGGTCGGCTGGTCCACCGCGCTCGCCGCCCTGATGCTGATCCTGCCCGGCCCCGGCACCAACGGGCCGCCCGCCTTCGGCACCATCGTCATGGCACTGGGCGTGGTGGAGCAGGACAACCGGGTGGTCGGGCTGGGGCTGGGGCTGACCCTGGCGGGCTGCCTCTTCGCCCTCTGCGTGCTGGGCGCGCTCGCCTGGTTCGGCGTTCGCGCGCTGGGGCTGATGCTCTGAGGCTCCGAGAGACCGGCCCCGGGAACGGTCCGGGGCCACCGGGCATGGCTTTGCGGCAGGCCTGGGCCTGGCTATCATCGCCTTCTCAACCGGAAGCTGATGATGCGCCGAGGATTGATCGCCCTCTCCCTGCTGATCCTGGCCGGCTGCGCGGCATCAGGGCCGTTGACCCCGGCACAGCGCGCCGAACTCGCCACCTGGCATGGTGCGGTGGTGCGCAAGCTGAACGAGAAGCGCTACTACCCACGGGACCCGGACCGGAACCCGATGCTGGTGCCGGAGGGGCGGGTGCTGGTGAAATTCAGCGTCCACCGTGACGGGCGCCTCTATACGCCGAGGGTGGTGGAGGGGTCCGGCAGCCCGCTGCTCGATGCCGCCGCCCTCACCACCGTCCTGAACACCAGCCCGCTGCCGCCGCCGCCGGGCTTCGCGCTGGAGGGCGGGGACCACCTCTCCCTGCAGGTGCCGATCGTCTACAGGACGCCCCGCTTCGGCGGCTGAGGCCACCTCCCGTTCCACCCCCGGCCTCACCTCCGGCCCTACCCCTGGCCGATGCCGCTCAGCCCGAACAGCGCGCCGCCCGCCAGCAGCCAGAGCGGATGCAGCCGCGTGGTCAGCGCCGCCAGGGCCACCGCACCGGTCACGGCGCCCAGCGCCCAGTCCCGCACCGAGGCCTCGGTGATCAGCACGGCGCTGGCCGCCACGAGCCCCGCCGTCATCGGCGCCAGACCGGCCTGCGCGACCTTGCGCCAGGGGCGGTCGCGGAAGCGGTCCCACACCCCCAGCACCAGGGCGGTGACCAGGGAGGAAGGGCCGAACTTGGCCAGGGTGGCGACCAGCAGGCCGGGCCAGCCCGCCACCTGCCAGCCGACCAGCGTCACCACCATCATGTTCGGCCCCGGCGCCGCCTGGGCCAGGGCGAAGAGGGCGGTGAAGTCGCGCGCCGACATCCAGCCGTGCACCTCCACCACCTGCCGCTGCATCTCGGGCAGAATGGTGTTGCCGCCGCCGAAGGCCAGCAGCGAGAGCTGGGTGAAGATCAGGGCCAGGGCGAGGAGCGTGCCGGTCATGCCGCGCGCCCCGCCCACCAGGTGGCCAGGATGCCGAGCGGCGCCAGCACCAGGATGGTCGGCAGCAGCGGCAGGCGCAGCACCGCGATGGCCAGGAAGAACAGCCCCGCGATGACCATGGGCACCGCCCTGCCCCAGATCGGTCGGGCGATCTTCACCGCCGTGGCGATCAGCAGCCCCGCGGCGGCGGCGGCGAGGCCGGCGAAGAGATGGCGCAGCGTCGGGTGGTCCTGGAAGCGGGCATAGAGGCTGCCCAGGCCGATGACGATGGCGCTGGGCGCCAGGATCAGCCCCAGCAGCGCCACCACCGCCCCCCGCGCGCCCTGGAAGCGGAGCCCCACGGCGACCGACATGTTGATGATGTTGCCGCCGGGCAGGAACTGGCAGAGGCCGAGCAGGTCGGTGAACCCGGCCTCGCTGAGCCAGCGCCGCCGCTCCACCATCATGGCCCGCGCCATGGGCAGGACGCCGCCGAAGCCGGTCAGCCCGAGCAGCAGGAAGCCCGTGAACAGCTCCGACAGGCCCGGCCGGCGCAATCCGGCATCCTGCATCGCGTATCCCCCCGATCGCCTCGCCGCGGCCAGGATCGCCGCACCGGCGCCGCGCGCAAGGGGCGAAGCGCGCGGGTCAGGCCTCTCCGCCCGGCGTGGCCCCGCCGCCGGGTACCCAGAGCACGTCGCCCCCCGCGTTCAGGGTGCGCGACAGCACGAAGAGATGATCCGACAGGCGGTTGAGGTAGCGGATGGCGACGGGGTTCACCGCCTCGGCGGCGGCCAGGGCGACGGCGGCGCGCTCGGCCCGGCGGGCCAGCGTCCGCGCCAGATGCGCGTGCGCCGCGGCCGGGGTGCCGCCGGGCAGCACGAAGGAGCGCAGCGGCGGCAGCCCGGCATTCATCGCCGCCAGCTCGGCCTCCAGCCGGGCACACTGGGCATCCGTCACCCGCAGCCGCGGCCGCTCCGCCGCCTCGCCGCCGCCGGGCACGCAGAGATCGGCGCCGAGATCGAAGAGATCGTTCTGGATGCGGGCCAGCATGGCGTCCGGCCCGCCCTCCGTGTGCAGGCGGAGCAGGCCGATCGCCGCATTGGCCTCGTCCACCGTGCCGATCGCCTCGATTCGCGCCGAATCCTTGGCCACGCGGCTGCCGTCGCCGAGCGAGGTCTGGCCGCCATCGCCGCCGCGCGTGGTGATCACATCCAGCCGCACCATCCCCGCCTCCCTTGCCGCCGCGCGTTCAGAGGACCAGCACCCCCTGGTGCTTGGCCTTCATCTCCGGCTCCACATGGATGGTGATGATGGCGGCGCCAAGCTCGGATTTCAGCGCCGCCTCCACCCGGTCGCAGATCTCGTGCGCCTCGGCCACCCGCATCTCGCCGGGGACGACGAGATGGAACTCGACGAAGGTGGTGCGGCCGGAATGGCGGGTGCGCAGGTCATGCGCCTCGATCGCCCCCATCGCCTCGCGCGAGACCAGCTCGCGGATCCGGTTCAGCAGGCCCGGCTCCACCGCCTCGTCCATCAGCCCGCCGACGCTCTCGCGCAGCAGGCGGAAGCCCGAGACGAGGATGTTCAGCGCCGTCAGCGCCGCCAGCAGCGGGTCCAGCCAGAGCAGGCCGGTGGCGGCCACCGCGCCGACGCCGAGGATCACCCCGCCCGAGGTCACCACATCGGCCAGCAGGTGCCGCGCATCGGCCAGCAGGGCGGGCGAGCGCATCTCGCGCCCGGCGCGGAACAGCACCCGCGACCAGGCGGCGTTGATCACCGTGGCCAGGGCGGAGATCGCCAGACCGATCCCGACCTGCTCCGGCGCGCGGGGGTTCCACCAGGCGCCCCAGGCCTCGTTCAGGATCAGCAGGGCGGCGACGACGATCAGCACCCCCTCCAGCACGGCGGAGAAATACTCCGCCTTGGCATGGCCGTAGGGATGGTTCGCATCGGGCGGCTGGGCGGAGAGGGTGACGGCGACCAGCGCCGCGCCCGCCGCCGCCACGTTGACGATGGATTCCAGCGCATCGGCCAGCAGGGCGACGCTGCCCGTCAGCCACCAGGCGAGGCCCTTCAGGCCCAGGACGCCAAGGCCCACGATCACGCTGCCCGCCGCGAGCCTCACCGCCCGGTCCATGCCATCCTTCTCCCGCCGCGCTCCGGCGCCTTCCGACGCGAATGTCCCCGGCCCGGGCGATCCCCCCGGCCGGCGTCCCGCTCTAGGCCACGGGGCCGCCGGAGAGGCAACCGGAAATTCGGAGATTCCTGCGCCGCGTCAGAGGGATGGCCGCAGCCGCGCCGACAGGATCAAGCCCCGGCTTCATTCTGGGGAAGCCGGGTCTCCGGGCATCAGACCGAGAAGTATTTCGCGCGCGGATGGTGCAGCACGATGGCGCTGGTCGACTGCTCCGGGTGCAACTGCCACTCGTCGCTGATCGAGACGCCGATGCGCTCCGCCTCCAGCAGCCGCAGCAGCGGCGCCTGGTCCTCGAGCCGCGGGCAGGCCGGGTAGCCGAAGGAATAGCGCCCGCCGCGATAGGACTGCGCCAGCATCTTCTCCATGTCGCGGTCGTCCTCCCCGGCATAGCCGAGCTCGGCGCGGATGCGCTTGTGGACGTATTCGGCCATGGCCTCCGCCATCTCCACCGACAGGCCGTGCAGGTAGAGATAGTCCTGGTAGCGATTGCCCTCGAACCAGTCGCGGGCGATGTCGCTGGCCTTCTGGCCGACGGTGACGACCTGCAGGCCAATCACGTCGCGCGCCTCCGGCCCGTCGCCGATGTCGCGGATGAAGTCGGCGATGCACTCGCCATCCTGCTTCGGCTGGCGCGGCAGGGTGAAGCGGCAGGCCTCGGTGACGCCGTCCTCCTCGAACAGGATGACGTCATTGCCCTGCCCAGCGCATTTCCAGTAGCCGTAGATGGCCTGGGGGGCGAGGATCCTCTCCTGCTCCGCCAGCGCCAGCATGCGCTTCAGCACCGGCCGCAATTCCTGCTTCGCCCAGCCGATGAAGTCGTCGAGCGAGCGGCCCTGCTTCCGGAAGCCCCACTGGAACTGGTACAGGCTGCGCTCGTTGATGAAGGGCACGATGGCGCGGGGGTCGGCCTGCAGGACGCGGCTGCCCCAGAAGGGCGGCCGGGGCACCGCCTCGTCGGCGGTCATGCGGCGGCGGCGCTCCTCGGCATAGGCGAGATCGACGGGGGCGAAGCCGCGCGGGTCGGCCTGCCCCAGCACCCGCGCCGTGTTCCTCGACTTGCCGGCCCGCTTCTGCTGCAGCGAGGCGAGATAGGCGTCGAAGTCGCTGCCCATCACGCGGTCCATCAGGTGCAGCCCGTCGAAGGCGTCGCGCGCATAGGCGACGCGGCCGCCGGGGCTCTCGCCCACCGCATAGGCGCGCACGCAGTCGTCCTCGACGAAGTTGCGGGTCAGCGCGGCGCCGCCCAGCAGAACGGGCAGGTCGAGCCCCTGCCGCGCCATCTCCTCGAGGTTCTCCTTCATCACCACGGTGGACTTCACCAGCAGGCCGGACATGCCGATGGCATGCGCCCGGTGCGCGCGCACCGCGGCGACCATGTCGTTCAGCGGCACCTTGATGCCGAGGTTGACCACCTTGTAGCCGTTGTTGGTCAGAATGATGTCGACCAGGTTCTTGCCGATGTCGTGCACGTCGCCCTTCACCGTGGCGAGGACGATGGTGCCCTTCTCCTGCCCCTCGATCTTCTCCATGTGCGGCTCGAGGTAGGCGACAGCCGCCTTCATGGTTTCCGCGCTCTGCAGCACGAAGGGCAGCTGCATCTTGCCGGAGCCGAACAGCTCGCCCACCACCTTCATGCCGTCGAGCAGGATGGTGTTGATGATGTCGAGCGGCTTGATGCCGCGGGCCAGGGCGTCGGCCAGCTCCTCGTCCAGCCCCTTGCGGTCGCCGTCGATGATGCGGTCCTTCAGCCGGCCCTCGACCGTCTCGGCCTTCACCTTCTTGGCGGCATCCGCCGCCTTGCGGCCGGCGAAGATCTCGAGCAGCTTCTGCAGCGGGTCGTAGCCCTCGGCGCGGCGGTCGAAGATCAGGTCCTCGGCGACCTTCACCTCCTCCGGCGGGATGCCGTGCAGCGGCTTGATCTTGCTGACATGCACGATGGCGCCCGTCATGCCCGCCTTCACCGCGTGGTCGAGGAAGACGCTGTTCAGCACATGCCGCGCCGCCGGGTTCAGGCCGAAGGAGATGTTCGACAGGCCGAGGATGATCTGGATGTCGGGGAACTTCTCGCGGATCAGGCGGATGCCCTCCAGCGTCCATTGCCCGAGCTTGCGGTCGTCCTCGTTGCCGGTCGCGATGGTGAAGGTCAGCGGATCGATCAGCAGGTCGCTCTGCGGCAGGCCATGCCTGTTACAGGCGAAATCCACCAGGCGCTCGGCGATGCGCAGCTTGTCCTCCGGCGTCTTCGCCATGCCCACCTCGTCGATGGTGAGCGCGATGACGGCGGCGCCGAACTTCCTGGCCAGCACCAGCCGGTCGGTGGCGTGACCCTCGCCATCCTCGAAGTTGATCGAGTTGATGATCGGCTTGCCGCCATGCAGCTTCAGCGCGCTCTCGATCACCGGCGTCTCAGTGGAATCGATCACCAGCGGCGCGTTGACGCTGCCGGTGAAGCGGCGGACCACCTCGTCCATCTCGGCGCGCTCGTCGCGGCCGACGAAGGCGGTGCAGATGTCGAGCGAGTTGGAGCCCTCGGCCACCTGCTCGCGGCCGATCGAGACGCAGGCATCCCAGTCATGCGCCGCCTGCCGCTCGCGCCACGCCTTCGAGCCATTGGCGTTGCAGCGCTCGCCGATGGAGAAATAGGCGTTCTCCTGGCGCAGCGTCGTCGCGCCGTAGAGGCTGGCGACGGCGGGCACCCAGTGGACGCTGCGCCGCACCGGCGCGGGGCGGAAGCGGCCGCCATCGACCCGCCGCAGCATGGCGTCCAGCGCCTGGATATGCGGGATGGAGGTGCCGCAGCAGCCGCCCACCAGGTTGACGCCGTCCTCGCTGACGAAACGCTCCATCCACACCGCCATCTCCTCGGCGGCGAGCGGGTAGTGCGTCCGGCCATCGACCAGTTCGGGCAGGCCGGCATTGGGCTGCACCGAGATCAGGCCGGGCCAGTTCTGCGACAGGTAGCGGACGTGCTCGGCCATCTCCTGCGGCCCGGTCGCGCAGTTCAGCCCGATCAGCGGCACGTCGAGCGCCTGCACCACCGTGGTCGCGGCGGCGATGTCGCTGCCCACCAGCAGCGTGCCGGTGGTCTCGACCGTCACCTGCACGAAGACGGGGATCTCGCTGCCCGCCTCGCGCCTGGCGATCTTCGCGGCGTTGACGGCGGCCTTGATGAACAGCGTGTCCTGGTTGGTCTCGGTCAGCAGCGCGTCGGCGCCGCCGGCGATCAGGCCGCGGCACTGCTCGGTGAGCGCCGCCTCCAGCGTGTCGTAGTCGATATGGCCGAGGGAGGGCAGCTTGGTGCCCGGGCCGATGTCGCCGATCACCCAGCGGTCGCGGCCATCGGCGAAGCTCTCCGCCGCCTCGCGCGCCAGCTCGACCGAGAGCCTGTTGATCTCGAAGGCGCGGGCGCCGAGCTCGAACTCCTCCAGCGTGATGGGCGAGCCGCCGAAGGAGTTGGTCAGCACCATGTCGGAGCCGGCCTCGTAGTAGCCGCGATGGATGTCGCGCACGAGGTCGGGGCGCGAGAGGTTCAGCACCTCGGTGCAGTTCTCCTTGCCCCAGTAGTCCTTCTCGACATCGAGGGTCAGCGCCTGCACGCGCGAGCCCATGCCGCCGTCACACAGCAGGACGCGGTCGCGCAGGGCTTGGAGCAGGGGCGGACGGGCCATGGGCAGGGCCTTCCTTCAGAGTGTCAGGGTGGATTCGGAGAGGGCGGCGAGCGGAACGGCGAGGCGGCGCGCCGGCCAGATGCGGACCTGGAGGCCGTCCGGCCCCGGCAGGGTGGTGGCCGGCAGGGGCGCGCAGCCGGCAGCGCCGAGCCAGCCCGCCATGCCGGCATCGTCGAAGCCGGGCCAGAGATGCGCCATGCCGGCGAGCAGCTCGCCCCGGCCGTGCGGCGCCAGGTCGATGACCAGCAGCAGGCCGCCGGGGCGCAGCAGCCGCGCCGCCTCGGCCAGCGCCGCCGCCGGGTCCTCGGCATAATGCAGCACCATCTGCAGCGTGGCGGCGTCGAAGCCGGCATCGGGCAGCGGCAGGCGGTACATGTCGGCCAGCCGGACGGAGGCATTGCCGATGCCGCGCTCGGCCAGGCGGGCGCGGGCCAGCGCCAGCATGTCGCGGCTGGCATCGAGGCCGAGCACCGCCCGGGCGCGCGGCGCCGTCACCTCCAGCAGGCGTCCCGTGCCGGTGCCGATATCGGCCAGCCGGTCGAGCCGCTCCGGCAGCAGCCGCAGCAGCGCCGCCTCGATCGCCGCGGCGGGCAGGCCGAGCGCGCGCATCTCGTCCCAGTCGGCGCCATCGCGGCGGAAGGCCTCCGAGGCCTCGCGGGCGCGCTCGGCGGCGATGCGGGCGCTGGCGCGGCGGTCGGCGGCGATGGTCGGGTCATCCTCCGGCAGCCGGGCCAGGATCTGCCGGGCAAGGTCGGCCTCGGGCGCCAGCTGGACATAGACATTGGCGCCCTCGGGCAGCCGCTCCAGCAGCCCGGCCTCGACCAGCAGCTTCAGGTGGCGGGACAGGCGGGGCTGGGACTGGCCGAGGATGGCGCACAGCTCGGACACGCAGAAGGCGCCGCGGGCGCAGAGGGCCAGCAGGCGCAGGCGGGTCGGTTCGGCGGCGGCGCGCAGTTGCGCCAGCAGGGGCTCCATGGGCTGCGGATGACATAAAGATATCCTTATGTCCAGCCTCATGGCGCGCCGTCCCGCTGGCCCGAGGCCTGGAAGGCGGGGATTGGACCCGCCCCCGCCAGGCGCCGCATCACCCGCGCGCGAGGTTCCAGAAGACCGGGAAGCCGTCCAGCATGCCCGTCAGCTCCTTGCGGTGCGCGGTGGCGTAGAAATACTGGCCGAGCGGGATGTAGGGCACATCCTGGAAGGCGTGGAGCTGCAATTCGCCGGCGATGCGCTGCTGGCTGGCGAGGTCCGCCAGCGCACCGTCTCCCGCAGGCCCACCACGCGCGGGGAGGCGGCGAGCTGCCGCGACAGGATCTCGGCGGCGCCGGGCCGGCCGAGCGGAACAGAAGCGACGTAGCGCGCGGCGATGCCGGGCGGCAGGCCGACGGGCCGCGCCAGCTCCTCGAGCCAGCGGGTCTCCTCCACCGGGTCGCGCGCGCGGTCCCACAGCGCCTCGACATGCACGGAGCCGACCACGCCCTGCCCCTCCATGTCGGCGCGCAGCTCGGCGAGGCCGTAGTCGCGCCGCAGGTAGGCGACGTCGCCGAGCGCCGCGACGCCCGCGCCGGTGATCCAGGGATGCCGGCCGAGCGACAGATCCCAGAGATGGTGGTGGGCGTCGATGATCGGGCCGGAATAGGACATGGCTGGAAGGGAGCGGTGCCGGTTGCGGAGGGCATCATGGCACCGGGCCCCGGGCCTGTCTCCCCCGGGACGCCATGCGCCGGCCGGGCGTGGGGGGCCGATGAGGACGGTCACGCCCGGGCTTGCCGTGCGGTTCCCCGCATCCCCATCTTGCGCGCCATGGCCTGGTCCCTCGATGCCCGCATCCCCGTCCGCCTGCTGGACGTGCCCGACGCGCCGCCGGGCGCCGTGGTGCTGGCCGAGGATGGCGCCGGCCTGCCGCCGGCCCCCGCGCGGGTCGAGCCTTTCGCCGCGCCGGTGCTGGCCGCCGCCGCCCACCCTGCGGGTTGCCTGTGCTGCCAGCCGCGCAGCTCCGTGGCCCTGGCGCTCGACCGTCTCTTCCAGGCGCGGCTGCGCGGCCAGCTTCCCTGGTTCGACGGTGTCGTCGCCGTGACCCGCAGCGCCGCCGGGCGTGCCGCCATCCTGGCCGCGCTGGAACAGGACAGCGTGACCACCGCCCGCTTCCGGCTGGCGGCCGGGCCCTGATCGGGTCAGGCTGCGTGGCATGACACGCGCCCTCCGCTGGCTGGCCTGGAGCCTGTGCGGCCTCGCCCTGCTGCTGGCCGCCGCCATCCTGCTGCTCGGGCGGGTCGATCTCGCCCCGCTGGCCGCGCGCTGGGCCACGGCCCGGCTCGGCCGCCCGGTCAGCGTGGCGGCGCTGCATGTCAGCCCCGGCCACTGGGTGACGCTGCGGCTGGAGGGGCTGCGGCTGGCCAATCTTCCCGGCGGCAGCCGCCCCGAGATGCTGGCGCTCGACGGGCTGACGGCCGAGGTCGAGGCGCTCTCCCTCCTTGGCGGCGCGCCGCGGCTGCGGCGGCTGGAGGCCGAGGGGCTGCGGCTGATCCTCGAGCGCGAGGCCGGCGGCCGCAAGAACTGGAAGTTCGGCGAGGCGGAGAACGCCACCGCCGCCGACGCCACCGATACGGGCCGCGCCGGCTTCCCGACGCTGCTCGATGCCCGGCTGCGCGATATCGCCATCACCTTCCGCACCAGCGGCGGCGCCCTGCTGCGCACCGAGCTGGACGCCGTGGCGCTCGCCGCCGCCGATGCCGCCGCGCCCGTCCGCCTCACCGCCGAGGGGCGCTACAACGACGTGCCGGTGGCGCTGGAGGGCGACCTCGCCTCCTTCGACGCCCTGCGCGACACGGCGGCCCCCTTCCCCGCGGCGCTGCGGCTGCGGGCGGGGGAGGAGACCTGGCTGCGCTT
Organism: Teichococcus aerofrigidensis; assembly: GCF_054073225.1. NCBI lineage: Bacteria > Pseudomonadati > Pseudomonadota > Alphaproteobacteria > Acetobacterales > Roseomonadaceae > Roseomonas > Teichococcus aerofrigidensis. The sequence goes on along the minus strand of NZ_JBSXMU010000003.1, from coordinate 94,022 downwards.
CCAGGGCGGCATGACCGACCCGCTGAACCTGGACGGCGCCGAGGGGGCGCTCAGCCTGGAGGCGCCGGCGCTGGACACGCTGCTCCGCATCGCCGGGCTGGAGGCGGCCGAGAAGGGCGCCCCGGCGCTGCGGCTGGCCGGCAACCTCCTGCACCAGGGCGCGCTCTGGCGGCTCGACGGCATCACTGGCGCGCTGGGCGAGGCGGCGATCGCGGGGCGCCGCCTGGTCCTGCGGGAAGGGGCCGACGGCCAGGCGGACGCCATCGAGGCGGCGCTGGATTTCGGCCATCTCGACCTCGACGCCCTGCTCGACCGCCGGCACAGCGGCGGCACGGCGGCGGACCTGACCCTGGCGGTGGACCAGGCACCCGATACCGTGGTGCGGGCCGAGCTGACGGCCGAGCGGCTCGATTTCGGCGCCCTCCGCGCCACCGAGGCGCGGCTCGCCGCCGCGCTGGCGCCGGGGCGGATCACGGTGGAGCAGCTCGCCCTCACCTATCTCGGCGGCCGCATCACCACCGAGGGCGTGGTCGAGACCGGCCATATCCAGGCCGGCACCGAGGCCAGCGGCCTGCAGATCGAGGCGGTGCGCCGCGCCCTCGGCCTCGGCGCCCTGCCGCTCTCGGGCCGTGTGGACGGGCGCTTCGCCGTGCAGGCACGCGGCCGCACGCTGAAGGCGGCGGCGAGCACGGCCCACGCCTCGGCGGTGATCGCCATGCGGGGCGGGCAGGTGCAGCGGCGGCTGCTGGAGATCGCCTCGCTCGACCTGCGCAGCCTGTTCCGCGCCGCCGAGGGCGGCAGCCCGATCGCCTGCCTGATCGCCGTGGTGGACCTCCGTGGCGGCGAGGCCACGGTGGCGCCGCTGCGGCTCCGCGCCCGCGAGGGCACCATCGCCGGCAATGGCAGCATCGACCTGCGGCGGCGGCAGATGGACATGATCATCGGCAGCCAGCGCGACACCACCGGCAGCCTGGCGCTCGACATCCCGGTGCGGGTCAGCGGCAGCATCGACGATCCGCAGATCCGCCCCGCCCGCTGGTCCGCCGAGGGGCGCGCCCTGCTGGCGGCGCCCGACGTGGTGAACCGCCTGCTGCCGGAGCTGCGCCCCTTCGCGCGGCGCAACCCCTGCCTGACGCCGCGCTAGAGCAGATCCCGATCCGGTGGAACCAACGGATCGGGTGAAGATGCTCGCAAAAACAAACGCTCCAGGGCGCGCCCCGCCTCCCCTGGCGCCTTCCCCGGCCGGGCTCCGGCGCCTCAGCAGAAATGCGCGCCGCGCGTCTCCACCGGCACCATGTAGAGCGACTGGCCGGCGGTCATGAACAGCCGGTTGCGCCGGGTGCCGCCGAAGCAGAGGTTGGCGCAGATCTCGGGCAGCCTGATCAGCCCGATGCGCTGCCCGTCGGGGGCGAAGACATGCACCCCGTCATAGCCGTCCCCCACCCAGCCGGCGCCGACCCAAAGGTTGCCGCTCTCGTCGCAGCGGATGCCGTCCGCCATGCCGGTGCGGCCGTCCATCTCCATGGAGCAGAAGGTGCGGGGGTCGCGCAGGCCGGTGCCGTCCACCCCGAAGGCCCAGACGATGCTCTTCGCCTCCGGGTAGTGCGACAGGCCGGTATCGGCCACGTAGAGGGTCCGGTAGTCCGGGCTGAAGCAGAGGCCGTTCGGCTTGTAGGGCGCGTCCGTGACCTTGGCGACCGCGCCGCTGGCGGGGTCGATGCGGTAGACCGCCTCCTTGATCAGCGGGCGCGGCGAGGTCGCCGCCTCGGGCAGGCGGTTGCCCTCGTAGTCCATCAGCGCGCCATAGCCGGGATCGGTGAACCAGATGCCGCCATCGGCCGGATGCACCACCACGTCGTTCGGCGCGTTGAACGGCCCGTCCGGCCCGCGCGCGGCGAGCACGGTGAGCCCGCCCTCGGGCTCGTAGCGCACCACGTCGCGGTGGAAATGCCGGCAGGCGATCTGCCGCCCCTCGCGGTCGAAGGTGTTGCCGTTGGAGTAGCCGGAGGGGCTGCGGAAGCGGCGGGAGACGTGCAGATCCTCCTCGGTCAGCCGCAGGCATTCGTCGTTCGGGATGTCGGACCAGACCAGGAAGCGGCCGGTGGCGTGCCAGGCCGGACCCTCGGCCCAGCCCATGCCGGTCCAGACACGGCGGATGGCGCTGTTGCCGAGCCGCGCGGTGAAGCGCTTCGGGTCCAGCGCCACGATGTCGGCGTCGGGGTAGCGCATGGGGGGCGCGCCCCGCCCGTAGTCGCGCGGCGAAGCCTGCTGCGCGACGGCCGGATGGATCAGGGCGGCGGCGGGGGCGGCGGCGGCGGTGCCGAGCAGCAGGCGGCGGGACAGATCGCGGGACAGATGCGACATTCTTTCGGTTCTCCCTGCGGCCGGGCTCTTCCGGCCCGGCGCGGCGGGAGAATGGCACGGGCGCCGCGCCCTGCCTGCCCTCCCGGGCGGGCGGCGCGGCGCCCGTCGGGAAAGTGATGGCGCGCCGGCCTATTGCGCCGGCACCGCCTCCTGCCGCGGCGCGATCCAGGAGGCATCCGCCGGCAGCCGGTCGATCTCGGCCCGCTGGCGCGGCAGGGCGCCGGGATGCTGCGCCTGCAGCCAGCCGATCATCTGCTCCCGCACCTCGCAGCGCAGATCGAAGGCGCGGCCGGCGGAGCTGGCGCTGGCCAGCATGCGCACCTCCATGGTGGCCGGCTTGAAGTCCGTCACCTGCAGCACGACCACCCGGCCGTCCCAGTTGCGCGAGGCGCGGACGATCTCCTCCAGCCGCCGCCGCATGGCCTCCAGCGGTGCCGTGTAGTCGGTGTAGAGGAAGACCGTGCCGATCAGCGAGGAATTCTCGCGCGTCCAGTTCTGGAACGGCTTCTCGATGAAGTAGCTGAGCGGCAGCACCATCCGCCGCCAGTCCCACAGCCGCACCACGACATAGGTGCTGGTGATCTCCTCGACATTGCCCCACTCGCCCTCGACGATCACCGCGTCCTCCAGCCGGATCGGCTGGGTGACGGCGAGCTGGATGCCGGCGATCAGGTTCTTCAGCAGCGGCTGCAGCGCGAGGCCGACCACCAGGCCGGCGGCGCCGGCCGAGGCGAGCAGCGAGACGCCATACTGCCGCACCCCGTCGAAGGTCATCAGCGCCGCCGCGGCGGTGACGGTGACGATCAGGATGGCGGCGATGCGCTGCAGGATGCGCGACTGCGTGGTGTGCTTGCGCGCCAGCAGGTTGTCCTCGGAATCGAGCTTGAAGCGGCGCAGATAGACGGTGGTCCAGATGTGCAGCGCCGTCCGCGCCACCCAGCCCACCAGGCAGATGAAGCAGATCGCCAGGACGTGGCGCATGATGCTGGCCTGGGCCCCGTCGAGCGGCGCGATGCTGGCGCCGATGGACAGGGCGGGGATGATGAGCGCCAGGCGCGTCGGCCCCTCGGTGCGCGCCACCAGGGAACGCCAGAACAGGTCCCGCTCCCGCACCAGCCGGGTGATGAGGCGGTAGAGCACGCGGTGCGCCAGCAGCGCCAGCAGCACCGTGACGGCCAGGACGCCCAGGCTCACCAGCCAGTCGGGCGCCCAGCCCAGCGAGGCCACGACCTCGCGCGCGGTGGTGTCGATATCCTCGATCAACGGCCGCTCCTTCTCGGTCTCCCCTTTGAATGCGCTGCAGCACGAGGCGTTTCCACCCCGGCTGACAGGTCTGTGAAGGCCGGAAGGTCAGTCTTTGTCAGGGAAGCGTCTTGTCGCCGGGGCCCAAGCTGCGCTGCATATGCAGCACGTCGAGCCAGCGGCCGAACTTCCAGCCCGCCCCCCGCAGCATGCCGACTTGGCGGAAGCCGAGCGAGAGATGCAGGCCGATGGAGCCGACATTCTCCGAATCGGCGATCACCGCCACCATCTGCCGGAAGCCGGCCCGCTCGGCCCGCTCCAGCAGGGCGGCGACCAGCGTCTTGCCGAGGCCCTGGCCGTGCACGTCGTGCCGCACATGGATCGAATCCTGCGCCGTGTAGCGGTAGGTGGGCGCCTCGCCGAGCGGGGTGAAGTGGCAATAGCCCAGCACCTCCCCCTGCTCCTCGGCCACCAGCCAGGCGCAGCCGCTCTCCTGCACCCGCGCCAGCCGCGCCGCCATCTCCTCCGGGGTGGGCGGCACCTCCTCGAAGGTGCCGGTGCCGGTCAGCACATGATGCGCGTAGATGGCGGTGATGGCCGGCAGATCGGCGGGGGTGGCGTCGCGCAAGGGCATCCCGGCTCTCCTATCGCGGGGCCGCGGGCCGGCCCTCTCCCCCTCAGGGGTTAGTCGGGCCCCGCCCCGCCCGCAAGGGCGGGGGAGGCGGGCCGCCCTTCAACGCGCGTTCAGCAGGGCCGGGACATGCAGCAGCACCACCTCATTGTCGTCGGCCCGCGCCAGGTGGCGGCCGGCGCTGAACGGCAGATTGTTGTCATTGGCCAGGATGATGTGCTCGGCATCCACCATCGCCACGTTCTCGATGGTGAAGAAGGGGAAGGCGAAGCGCTCCGCCGCCGCGTCGGCGGCGCGGTCGCCGCGCTGCCGGGCCAGCCCCTCGGGGTCGCGGATGTCGAGCAGGTCGATATGGGCCAGCTTCTTCACGAAACCTTCGGCATCCGGCGCGCCGAGATCGACCAGCGTGACGCGCTTGACCCGCGCCGGATCGGGGAAGCAGCGCGGCGGGGTGCCGGGATGGCCCGCCTGCCCTCCCGCCTGCCCTCCCGCCGGGGGACAGGCCAGCGAGGCATCGCCCTCGCCATTGTCGCGCTCGATGACCAGGGCGCGGCGCTCGTCGATGAAGTTGAAATCGCCGATCGCCGTGGCGCCCTCGGTCAGGCGCAGCTTCAGGCTGCGGCCGGTCCAGTCGCCCTTCGCCGTGTCGAATTCCATCATGCGCAGGAAGGCGCCCTCGGCCCGGTCGGTGCCGGCGACGAAGAGCGGCTGCTCCAGCAGCGCCCAGAGGCGGCCGCCATCCGGCGTCATCGCCATGCCCTCATAGCCGCCGGAGCGGCGGACGCGGAAGGCGGTGCCGGCCACCGGGGTGGCGCCGGTGGCCAGCGCCGGGTGGTCGGGGCTGCGCAGCACCTCGCCGTCCAGCCTCGTCTCGACCACGCGGCGGACGCGGCCGGCGGCATCGACCTGCAGCAGGAAGGGGCCGAACTCCTCGCCGATCCAGAAGCCGCTCCCGTCCGGGATGGGCTGGATGCTCTCCGGGTCGAAATCGGCGCCGGTCAGGTAGCGCGCCTCGGTGCCCTCATGGGCGATGCGGAAGGGCACGCGGCGGTCGGGGTCGGAGAGGAAGACGGTCCGCTCCACCGCCACCTGGCCGGTGGCGAAGTCCGGGCGGATCTTGCGGAAGGCCAGCAGCGCGTCGCCGCTGTTGCGCTTGTTGCCGAAGCCGTTGTCGGTCAGCACCCAGTAGGCGCCGGGCTCGCCGGCCACCGGCTTGATGCCGGAGAAGCCCTGCACCGGCTGGCCGATGAAGGGCAGGCTGATCCCGGTGGGGCGGCCGGTGGGCGCGGGGCCGGTGGTGCCGGGCAGGCTGCCCGGCCGGTCCTGCCGCGCGGCGGCGGTGAACTTGCCGGAGATCAGCGCGTCCCGCGGCGCGTCGGCCGGCGGCAGTTCCAGGGTGAGGGCCGGCAGGATGGCATGGCCGGCGAGCCGGGCCTCGACCTTGCGGTCCGGGGCCTGGGCCTGGGCGGAGGTGGCGAGGCCGATCAGGGCCGTCGCGGCGAGCAGCAGCGCGCGCATGGGGCGAATCTCCAGCGGGGTCGATGGAGGCCGCTGTTAGGCGCGCGCGATTGCAGGCGTTTGACGCTTTCGTGACCAGCCAGTGACGGCGCGGGCCCGGCCCTTATCCCGAACTGGCTCAGCCGCGCGCCACGGTATCGGCCATCCGCGCGCCGCGCCGGCCGAGGCGCTCGTCCGGCCCGGTCGTGGTGTCGCGCGCCGTCTGGTGCTCCATCTCGGCGTTCAGCTCGGCGCCCACCAGCACGACGATGGCGGAGAGCCAGATCCAGGTCATGAAGCCGATCACGGCGCCGAGGGAGCCGTAGGTCGCGTCGTAGTTGCCGAAGCGGCTGACATAGAGCGAGAAGCCGGCGGAGATCGCCACCCAGCCGAGGGCCGCGAAGGCACCCCCCCAGCTCACCCAGCGCCACCGCGCGCGCTCCCGGCTCGGCCCGAAGCGGTAGAGCACGGCCAGCAGACCGGTGATGACCAGCAGCAGGATCGGCCAGCGCGACAGGCGCAGGATCCACTCGGTGGTGCTTTCCAGCCCGACGAAGGCCAGCACGATGGGCAGCACCACCACGGCGGTCATGGCCAGCATGATGAAGAACAGCGCGCCCAGGGTGAAGCAGAGGGTCATCACCGTCAGCCGGACGAAGCTGCGCTTCTCCTTCTCCTCGTAGACCACGTTCAGCGCGTCGAACATCGCCTTGGTGCCCTGGTTCGAGCTCCAGAGCGCGATCAGCAGGCCGAGGATGGCGCTGAAGCCCAGCGAGGTGGCGCCCCCGGAGGTCAGGCGGCTCAGCTGCTCGTCCAGGATCCGCATGCCGCCCTCGGGGATCAGCCCGCTCAGCATGCTGAGGTGCTGCGAGACGGTCAGCGGGTCGGCGAAGAGGCCGTAGATCGAGACCAGGGCGGTCAGCGCCGGGAAGATCGAGAGCAGGGCGTAGAAGGTGATGCCCGCCGCCTCGGTCATCAGCCGGTCCTCGTTCGCCTGCAGGATCGTGCGCTTGAGGATGCTCCACCAGCCGCGCGCCGGAATCTCGGTCGGGCGGTTGGCCCGCATGCCGCCGCCGGGGGCCAGCCGCCGCGGCGCCTCGCGGGCGCTGCGGCCTTCCTTGATCGCTTCCAGCGCGGCGCGCATCTGGTCCGGATCGGTCGAGTTCAGCATCGGCGTGGGTCCTGGGGGCGGTTGGAACGCTCGGAGGGTTCACCTCAGCAACGATGCAGGCGGGCCAGGGTTCCGTTCAAGGTTGCGTTGCAGCGAAGGCGGCGCGCCCCGACCCCGGGGCCTCAGCCGGCCGTCCCGCCCAGATTGGCCCCGCTCAGATTGGCCCCGCCCAGGTCGACCCCGCTCAGGCCGCGCCGGGCCCGCCCGTGCTGGTCGAAATTCGACTCCTCCAGCCAGGCGGCGATGGCGTCGCGCCGGGCCGGCCACTCCTCCTCCAGGATGGAGAACCAGGCGGTGTCGCGCCGCCGCCCCTTGACCACCAGATGCGCCCGGTGCTCGCCCTCGGGCACGAAGCCGAGGCGCGCGGCGGCGCGGCGCGAGGGAGCGTTCAGCGCGTTGCATTTCCAGACCAGGCGGCGGTAGCCGAGGTCGTCCATGGCGTGGCGCATCAGCAGGAACATCGCCTCGGTGGCGGCCCGCGTCCGCTGCATGCGCGGCGAGAACCAGATGTTGCCCAGCTCGATGGCGGCATGGGCGGGCTGGATCTCCATCAGCGTCAGCCAGCCCTGGGCGCGGCCCGAGAGGTGCGGCCGCACCGCCCAGGCGATCGGGTCGTGCGTGGTGCAGAAGCCGCCCAGGAACGTCCGGAAGGGGCCGAAATCCGCGAAGGGGCCGTAGCCCAGATAGGCCCAGCTGTCGTCGGCGCCCCGCACCGCCTCCCACAGCTCCTCCGCGTGGCGCAGGCCGAGCGGCTCCAGCGTGACGCTGGCGCCGCGATGCGGCACGCGGGCAGGCAGGGGCCGGGGCGTGGGGTCCACCGCCGGCCCGAGCGGCGGCGGCCCGACCGCAGGCGATGGGGGGGTTGCGTCGCGGGGTGTGGCGTTCGGGGGCGTGCTCATGATAGGCGAAGGCTCACCGCAACCGCTTCCGCTTGCAAGCCGTGCTTTGGCCCTGCCCTCGCCTTCCGGCCCAAGGCTCCCCTGAGACTTGCCCGGCGCAACGAAAAGGCCATGTCTCCGCCGATGAACGCCGAAACCCGACCCGCCCTCAAATCCGCCCATGCCGCCTATTTCACCGAGACGGTGGAAAGCGTGCACCACTGGACCGACCGGCTGTTCAGCTTCCGCTGCACGCGCAACCCGGCCCTGCGCTTCACCGCCGGGCAGTTCGTCATGATCGGGCTGGTGGTCGACGGCAAGCCGCTGGTGCGCGCCTATTCCGTGGCCTCGCCGCCCTATGACGAGGGGCTCGAATTCCTGTCGATCAAGGTGCAGGACGGCCCGCTGACCAGCCGGCTGCAGCACATCCGCCCGGGCGACGAGATCCTGGTCGGCCGGAAGTCGGTCGGCACGCTGGTCACCGACGCGCTGCTGCCGGGCCGGACGCTGTGGCTCTATGGCACCGGCACCGGCCTCGCGCCCTTCCTGTCGCTGATCCGGGAGCCGGAGGTCTATGACCGGTTCGAGCGGGTGGTGCTGCTGCACGGGGTGCGGCAGGTGAAGGAACTGGCCTATGCGGCGATGATCGAGGCCCTGCCGCGGGACGAGATGCTGGGCGAGCTGGTCGGGGACAAGCTGCTCTACTACCCGACCGTGACGCGGGAGCCCTTCCGCAACCAGGGCCGCGTCACCGACCTGATCCGCTCCGGCAAGCTGTTCAGCGACCTCGGCCTGCCGCGCTTCACGCCGGAGAGCGACCGCATCATGCTCTGCGGCAGCCCGGAGATGCTGGCCGAGACCAAGGATCTGCTGGAGGGCATGGGCTTCGAGGAAGGCGCCAACAGCCGTCCCGGCCATTACGTGATCGAGAAGGCCTTCGTGGAGAAGTAAGGGCGGGCAGGCGGCGCCGTCAGGGCCCCGCCCGCCGCAACCGGGGCTCTGCGGCCACCGGGTTGGCCACCGGGCCGGCCACCGGGCCCGGCCGCCGCCCGGCCGGCGCGCTCACGATGACGAGGCAGAGGACCACGAGGCCCACCCCCAGCCAGCCGAGGGGCGGCATCCGTTCGCCGACGACGAGCACGGCGAGCCCGGCGGCCACCACCGGCTCGAACAGCGTGATCGTCGTCGCCGTGCTGGCGGCGATCCGCGCGAGCCCGTAGCCGAAGCAGAGATAGCCGAGGAACATCGGCACCGTCGCCATGTAGGCGCCGACCGCGGCGTTGCTCCAGGAGGCGAGGAAGGGCGCGCCGGTCGCGAGCAGCACCGGCAGCAGAAGCAGGCTGCCGGCGCCGAAGGTCGCGCCCATGGCCGCCATCGAGGGCACGCCGTTCCGCATCAGCCGGCGCGCCGTCCAGGAGTACATCGCGTAGGTCAGCCCCGCGATAAGACCCAGCAGGATGCCCGCGACCGGGGAGGCGCCGCCCGGCATCGGGCGCCCGGTCGCCTCCGCCAGGCTCATCAGCAGCATGCCCGCGAGCCCGAGGGCCGCGCCGGTCAGCCAGCGCCTCGTGAGCCTGAGGCCCTCCATCCGGTATTCGATCAGGGCGGCGAGAAGCGGCGCCGAGCCGATGGAGATGACGGTACCGATCGTGACACCCGCCATGCGCATGGAGGCATAGAAGGCCAGCGGATAGACCGCCACGGAGGCGGCGCCCAGGGCGAGGTCGCGCCAGTGCCGCGCGAGGAGGGTCCGCGCCCTGGCGATGCCCGCGCCCGCGACCGCGGCCTGCAGAAGACCGCCGATGCCCATGGCCGCCGCCCCGATCGCGGCGGCGGAGACGCCCGGCGCGAAGGTCGCCGCCGTGCCCGTCGTTCCCCACAGGACCGCCGCGACGAGGATCGCGAGGGCGCCGGACAGGGGTTTTCCCGGGCCGCTCACAGGGCCTTCCCCGGTTCCGCCGCCATGGCTTTCGCCCCGGCGGGCAGGCATCCGTTCCCGTCGAGGCCGGCCCGCGCGCTGAGGTTCAGGGCCAATCCGTATTGCCTCCGTGGAGTGGGTGGACCGGACCACCTAATGCCGGCGCCGGGGACGCCGCAAGCGCCCTGCTGCCCCCGCCGCCCTGGTTTCGCCGCCTTTGAGAGACATTTGGTTTCCCATCGTATGAGACGGGTCATGGCGCCTCCCCTATCCTCCGGACCGCAGGCAGGCCCTTGGCCTGCCGGGAAGCCAGGAAAGGAAGAGGCGATGCGTCGACTGTTGATGCTGGGTGTGGGCGTCCTCGGGCTGGGGCTTTCGGGCCTGGCTGCCGCCCAGCCCGCGCCGCCGGCCCCGCCGGCCGGTGGCCCCGCCGCCGAGGCGCCGCAGCGCCCGGATCGCGGCCCGATGGGCGGACCCATGGGTGGCCCCATGGGCGGATCGGGCGACCGGGTGGAAGGCCCGCGCCCGCCGCGCGGCCCGCACATGATGCACGGCATGCATCGCCCGCCGCCGCCCCCGCCGGGCTCCAGCTTCTCCTTCCGCCGCGGCGACACGGCGGTGCGCGTCCACTGCTCGGACAAGGAGCCGCTGCAGGCCTGCGTCAACGCGGCCAACACGCTCTTCGACAAGTTCAACGCGACCCCGCGTTGAGCCGGGCGGAGCCCGGCGCCGCCGCCGGGCTCCGGCCTTCCCGCCCGCCATCCGAGGGGGGTGCGCCGCCGGCGCGGCGTCCCTACCTTTCCCCGGCAACCGCCAGGGATGACACGCCATGACCGCGCCGATGAACCGCCGCTACCTGCTCGCCAGCCGGCCCGAGGGGCGGCCGAAGGCCTCCGACCTCCGCCTCGACACCCAGCCCATCCCGGAGCCCGCCCAGGGCGAGGTCCTGCTGGAAACCCTCTACCTCTCGCTCGATCCCTATATGCGCGGCCGGATGAGCGCCGCGAAATCCTATGCCGCCCCGGTCGAGATCGGCGCCGTGATGGAAGGCGGCACCGTCTCCCGCGTGCTGCGCTCGCGCAACCCGGACTTCACCGAGGGGGAGGTCGTGCTGTCGCATTCCGGCTGGCAGAGCCACGCGCTCTCGGACGGGCGCGGGCTGCGCAGGCTGGACCCGGCCGAGGCCCCCGTCTCCACCGCGCTCGGCGTGCTGGGCATGCCGGGCTTCACCGCCTGGGCCGGGCTGCTGAACATCGGCCGGCCCAGGGCCGGGGAGACGGTGGTGGTGGCGGCGGCCAGCGGGCCGGTGGGCTCGGCGGTGGGGCAGATCGCCCGCCTCCAGGGCGCGCGCGCCGTCGGCATCGCCGGGGGCGCGGCGAAATGCGCCTTCATCCGGGAGGAACTGGGCTTCGACGCCGCGATCGACCATCGCGCGCCCGATTTCCCGGCGCAGCTCGCCGCCGCCTGCCCGGAGGGCGTGGATGTCTATTTCGAGAATGTCGGCGGCGCCGTGTGGGACGCGGTCTTCCCGCTGTTCAACGAGTTCGCCCGCATTCCGGTCTGCGGCCTGATCGCGCAGTACAACAGCACGGGCGAGTTCCCCGGCCCGGACCGGCTGCCGGTGCTGATGCGCCAGGTGCTGTCCCGCAGCCTCACCATCCGCGGCTTCATCCAGAGGGAATTCGCGAAGCAGATGCCGGAATTCCGCCAGCAGATGGCCGGCTGGATCCGCGAGGGGAAGGTGCGCTACCGCGAGGATGTGGTGGAGGGGCTGGAGGCGGCGCCGGAGGCCTTCATCGGCCTGCTGGAGGGGAAGAACTTCGGCAAGCTGCTGGTGCGCGTGGCACCGGAGTGAGGGCTGGCGCGGGCCGGCATCGATGGCCATCCCGGGTCAACCGGAAGCGGCGGCCATGCGTTCGGCATCCGGATACCCCCTGGGAGAATGCCGATGCGCCAGATGACCCTGTCCGAGCTGTCGAAGTCGATGCGCAGCATCGACTTCTGCATGCTTTCGACCCACGCCGCGAGCGGCGACATCGCCAGCCGGCCGATGAGCAACAACGGCGATGTCGAATACGAGGGCGATTCGTACTTCTTCACCCTGGAGACGACGCACACGGTCGAGGATATCGAGCGTGACCCGAAGGTCGCCCTCTCCTTCACCGGCAGCAAGGGCATGCTCGGGCAGCGGCCGCTCTTCATCGCGGTCGAGGGGAAGGCCGAGCTGATCCGGGACAAGGGCGCCTTCGAGGCCCATTGGACCAAGGAGCTGGACCGCTGGTTCGAGCAGGGTATCGAGACGCCGGGCCTCCTGATCGTCAAGGTCCATGCCACCCGCATCACCTACTGGGACGGCACGGAGGAGGGCGAGGTCACCCTTTGACGGCCAGGGCTTCTGACAGCCAGGCTTCCCGGGCGGGGGCCGCGCCCGCCCCCCCCCCCCCCCCGGCCCCGCCTCAGCCCTTAAAGGCGGGGAAGGAGGAGGGCGAGAGCTGCTCGATGTCGCGCCCGGCCCAGTCGCGCGACTTCATGCCCGCCCACATCGCCTCGGCGCCCTTCTGCACCGCGCGCCCGAGTTCCACCGGATCGTAGCCCGGCACCACCTGGTCCTGCATCACCACGCGGCCGTCGATGATGGAGGTCTCCAGATCCTCGGCGGTGGCCGAGAAGACGATGTTGCGGATCGGGTCGCGCAGCGGCGTCATGAACAGCGACTCGCCGCCCCAGATCAGCAGGTCGGCCTTGGCGCCGGGCGCGATGCGGCCGAGGTCGTCGCGGCCGAGCGCCCTGGCGCCGTTCAGGGTCGCGGCGTTGAACACGTCCGCTGCCGTGGCGACCTGGGTGCGCCGGTCGACGATCTTGCTGACCACCGAGGTCCAGCGCATCGCCTCGATCATGCTCTGCGGGCAGGTGTCGGTCGCGATGGTCATGTTGACGCCGCGCGCCTGGTAGCGGGCGAAGCTCTCCATGGCGATGCCGCGCCGCGCGAACACCCACACCGCATGCGCGACATTGGCGCCCGTGTCGGCCAGGATGCCGATATCGTCGGCCTGGTAGTTGGCCCAGCTGCTCTCGCCCGGAATGATGCAATGGCCGAGGATGCAGCGCTCGGACAGGAAGTCGATCCTCTGCAGCCACTCGATCGGCGTGCAGCCATGGCGGCGCGTCATCTCGTGGAACTCGGGCACCGACTGGCTGACATGCAGCGCCAGCGGCACGCCCATGGCCTTCGACGCCTCGGCCGAGCGGCGCAGCAGCGCCTCGGAGCAGGTGTCGATCTGCATCGGCGTCAGGAAGCCCTTGATGCGGCCGCCCTCGCGCCCGTCCACGCGCTCGATGAAGTCGATCGCGGCATCCATGGCGCCGACGCCGTCATCCTCGGTCCACTCGTAATCCACGGTGCGGCCGTTGTTGGTGTACCACCGGCCGGAGCGGTAGCCCTGGCCGATATAGGCGCGGATGCCGCAGCGCGCCGCGTGCTCGGCCACCACGTCGCCATGCCGGCCGATCTCCATGATGGTCGTCGTGCCGGTGCGCAGCAGCTCGGGCATGGAATAGGCGATGCAGGCGCGGCGCGCCTCCTCGGTGATGGCGCCATCGCGCGCCGAGAGGAACTCGAACAGGCCAGAGAGGTAGAACTGCCGCGGGCCGCGATCCTCGACGAAGCTCTTGTCGAGCGGGCTCTCCGACAGATGCGCATGGGTGTTGATGAAGCCGGGCGTCACCACCTTGCCGGCGGCGTCGATGGTCTGGTCCACGGTCCCGTCGAAGTCGCGGCCGACATGCAGGATCTTGTCGTCCTCGACCACCACCACCCCGTCCTTCAGATGGCGGTGCCCGCCGTCCTGGTAGGCGATGATGTGCGAGGCGCGGATCAGCGTGCGGGCCATCGGGCATTCTCCATCTGGGCGGAAAGGGAAGCCTTTCCCAGCCGCGGGGCAGGGTCAATCGGGGGCGCCGCGTTTCACCGCTTTCCCGGGCCGCGGGATGCGGGCACGGCCTGAAACCGGGCGGAAGCGCCGGTCCAGGAGACCCCCCATGCCCTCCGCCCGCCCGCAGGGCGATACCGGCCGGCACGCCGCGCCGGCGCCGCCGGCGTCAGGCCGCGTCCCAGGGCGCCTCCCAGGGAAAGGCCCGGATGATGCGGACCGCCTCCTCGCGCCGCAGGTCCTGCACCACCTCGACCGCCGGCCAGTCCGGCTGCCGGTTCTGCCACGCCGCCACCCCCGGCAGGCCGAGGCCCAGCACCGGGCGGGAGCCCGGCACGTCGCTGGCGCGCGCCGCCACCACCACGCGCGGAATGCCGAACTGGGCGATCACGGTGCTGCACATCAGGCAGGGCTCGCAATTGGTGTAGAGCGTGCAGCGCCGCAGGGCCGCCGCGCTGCCGAGCCGCCTCCAGGCGGCGCGGAGGGCCATCACCTCGCTATGCGCCGAGGGATCGCGGTCGGCGCGCACCTGGTTGTGGCCCTCGCCCACCACCAGGCCGCCCGGCGCGCCCTCCGGGTCCACCACTACCGCGCCGAAGGGCGTCTGGCCGCGCGCGGCGGCCCGTTCCGACTGCGCCAGGGCGAGGCCCATGAAGGCCGCGTCGCGATCCTGCTGCATCTTTCCCCTCCGCCCCTCTCCGCCTTGCCGGGATGCCGCCGCGTCCGGCCCGGACTATTCGTATCGAGTCCCGCCGCCAACCGCGAGGGTGCGATGCGCCCCCCCCCCGCCGCCGGCCGGCCTCGGAAGCGGTCTTCAGGGGACGGTCCCGCCCCCGCTGGCATGCCGCCGCCCGAGGCCCTATGGTCCGCCCACCTTGCCAGCCTTCCGGATGGAACCCCCTTGCCATGCGTGACGCGAACCTGACCGGCTATGCCCCGATGCTGCTGCCCGGCGTGACCCCCGAGGACCTGACCGAGGTGCAGTCCCGCGTCGTCGCCTGCAACAATGGCGGCGGGGCGCTTGGCCACCCGACCGTCTATCTCCGCATCGAGGACCGGCAGGTCACCTGCCCCTACTGCTCCCGGACCTATGTCCTGGCCGAGGGCGCGGGCGACGACGGGCACCACTGATGGCCGGCGCGGAAGGAACCGTCCCGTCCGGGATCCTGGCCGAGGCCCCGAAGGAGGCCGAGCCGCACCTGATCCTGGTCGACGGCTCGGGCTACATCTTCCGCGCCTTCCACGCCCTGCCGCCGATGACGCGGCCGGACGGGGTGCCGGTGAACGCCGTCTTCGGCTTCACCAACATGCTGGGCCAGTTCCTGACCCGCCATGCCAGCACGCATATCGCGGTGGTCTTCGACGCCTCCCGCGTCACCTTCCGCAACCAGATCTACGACCAGTACAAGGCGCACCGGCCCGAGGCGCCGCCGGAGCTGGTGCCGCAGTTCGCCCTGATCCGCGAGGCCACGGCGGCCTATGGCGTCGCCTGCATCGAGCTGGAGAACTACGAGGCGGATGACCTCATCGCCGCCTATGCCCGCGGCTTCGAGGCGCTGGGCGGGCAGGTGACGATCGTCTCCTCCGACAAGGACCTGATGCAGCTCGTCCGTCCCGGCGTGCAGCTGCTGGACCCGATCAAGCAGAAGCCGATCCGCGAGCCGGACGTGCTGGAGAAGTTCGGTGTCCCGCCGGAGAAGGTGGTGGACGTGCAGGCGCTGGCCGGCGACAGCACCGACAACGTGCCCGGCGTGCCCGGCATCGGCATCAAGACCGCCGCGGCGCTGATCACCGAGTATGGCGACCTAGAGGGGCTGCTGGCCGCGGCGCCGCAGATCAGGCAGCCGAAGCGGCGCGAGGCGCTGATCGCGCATGCCGAGCTGGCGCGGATCAGCCGCCGGCTGGTGCAGCTCGATGCCGCGGCGCCGCTGCCGCGCCCGATCGACGACCTGCTGGCCCGCCCGCCGGAGCCGGGCCGGCTGGCCGGCTTCCTGCGCGAGCAGGGCTTCCGCTCGCTGCTGCACCGCATGGGGCTGGACGGCGACGCGGCGCCGGAGAGCGCGCCGGTCAGCCGGCCGCGCTTCGTGCCGCAACTGCCGGAGCCGGCGCCGGGCGCCACCACCGAGATCACCCCCGCCGCCGATGCCGCGCCCTTCGGCCCCTACGAGACGGTGACCGACGCGGCGGGCCTCGCCCCCTACCTGGAGGCGGCGCGGGCCGGCGGCCTGCTGGCGATCGACACCGAGACCGATGCGCTGGGCGCGCTGCGGGCCAATCTGGTGGGCCTCTCGCTGGCTGTGGCGCCGGGCCGCGCCTGCTACATCCCGTTGCGCCACGGCCCGCCGCCGGGCACCGGGGACATGCTCCAGGCCGCGCCCGAGGCGCCGGCGCAGATGACGCAGGAGGCGGTGGTCGAGGCGCTGCGGCCGCTGCTGGCCGATCCCGCCATCCTCAAGATCCTGCACAACGCCAAGTACGATCTGGAGGTGCTGGGCCGGCCCGAGCACGGCGCCCTCACCCTCGATCCGGTCGATGACACCATGCTGATCTCCTACAGCATGGATGCCGGCCGGCACGGGCACGGCATGGACGAGCTGTCGCTGCGCCATCTCGGCCACCGCCCGGTGTCCTTCGACGAGGTGACCGGCACGGGCCGCGCCCGGATTCCCTTCAGCCAGGTGGCGCTCGACAAGGCGACGGCCTATGCCGCCGAGGATGCCGATGTCACGCTCAGGCTCTGGCACGCGCTGCGGCCGCGCCTGCTGCCGAACCGGGCGCTGGCGCTCTATGAGCAGGTGGAGCGCCGCATGGTCGGCGTGCTGCGCGAGATGGAGGTCGCCGGCATCCGGGTGGACGGCGCCGAGCTGGCCCGCATCGGCGAGGATTTCGGCCAGCGCATGGTGACGCTGGAGCAGGAGATCCATGGCCTCGCCGGCAAGCCCTTCAATGTCGGCTCCCCGAAGCAGCTGGGCGAGATCCTGTTCGACGAGATGGGCCTGCCCGGCGGCAAGCGCGGCAAGGCCGGCGCCTGGGGGACGGATGCCGCCGTGCTGGAGGATCTCGCCGCGCGCGGCCATGAACTGCCGCGCCGGGTGCTGCACTGGCGCCAGCTCGCCAAGCTGAAATCCACCTATGTCGAGGGGCTGGCGGCGCAGATCGACAAGCGCGACGGCCGCGTCCACACCGATTTCTCCATGGCCGTCACCTCCACCGGCCGGCTCTCCTCGACCGAGCCCAACCTGCAGAACATCCCGATCCGCACCGAGGAGGGGGCGCGCATCCGCCGCGCCTTCGTCGCCGAGCCGGGGCATGTGCTGCTGGCCGCCGACTATTCGCAGATCGAGCTGCGGCTGCTGGCCCATCTGGCCGACGTGCCCTCGCTGCGCGAGGCCTTCGAGCGCGGCGAGGACATCCACAGCCGCACCGCCGCCGACATCTTCAACCTCGACCCCGCGAAGGTGGACCGGGAGGCGCGGCGCCGGGCCAAGACGATCAACTTCGGCATCATCTACGGCATGTCGGCCTTCGGCCTGGCGGCGCGGCTCGGCATCGGGCCGGGCGAGGCGCGCGGCATCATCGAGGCCTATTTCACCCGCTACCCCGGCATCCTGGAGGAGATGGAGCGGCTGAAATCCGAGGCGCGCGAGCGCGGCTATGTCGAGACGCCCTTCGGCCGCCGGCTCTGGATCGACGGCATCCAGGCGCGCGAGCAGGCGCGGCGCGGCAATGCCGAGCGCGCCGCCATCAACGCTCCCTTCCAGGGGGGCGCGGCCGAGATCATCAAGCGCGCCATGGTGCGCATGCCGCTGGCGCTGCGCGAGGCGGGCCTCGCCGCGCGGATGCTGCTGCAGGTGCATGACGAGCTGCTCTTCGAGGTGCCGGAGGCGGAGGTGGAGGCGACCTCCGCGGTGGTGCGGCAGGTGATGGAAGGCGTCGCCCAGCTGCGCGTGCCGTTGAAGGCCGAGATCGGGTTCGGGCCGAACTGGGGCGTGGCGCATTGAGGAAGGGCGCAGGGCGACGCCCTCACCGGCCCCGCTGACGCACCCCAGCCCCGCGCCGCTCCCGGTTGAGCCTTGCGCGCCAAGGGTCTATCCCGCGCCCGATGCTGTGACTGCCGGAAAGGTTCGCCCCCCATGGCCGATATCGTGACCATCCGCCGCGCCCTGATCTCGGTGCATGACAAGACCGGGCTGCTGGATTTCGCCCGCTTCCTCGCCGGCAAGGGCGTGGAGATCCTCTCGACCGGCGGCACCGCGCGCCTGCTGCGCGAGGCCGGACTGCCGGTGAAGGACGTCTCCGACCACACCGGCTTCCCCGAGATCCTGGACGGCCGGGTCAAGACCCTGGTGCCGCAGATCCATGGCGGCCTGCTCGGCCGCCGCGACGATGCGGGTCATGTGGCGCAGATGGCGCAGCACGGCATCGCGCCGATCGACCTGCTGGTCTCCAACCTCTACCCCTTCGAGGCCACCGTCGCGAAGGGCGCCTCCCATGGCGAGACGGTCGAGGAGATCGACATCGGCGGCCCGGCCCTGACCCGCGCGGCGGCCAAGAACCATGCCGATGTCACCGTCATCACGGCGCCGGAGCAGATGGCCGAGGTGCAGGCCGAGATCGAGCGGCAGGGCGGCCCCGGCCTGGCCACCCGCCGCCGCCTCGCCGCCGCCGCCTTCGCCCGCACGGCGGCCTATGACGCCGCCATCTCCGCCTGGTTCGCCGAGGGGCTCGGCCAGGAGTTCCCGCCGCGCCTGGCCGCCGCCGGGGTGCTGCGGCAGACGCTGCGCTACGGCGAGAACCCGCACCAGCGTGCCGCCTTCTACACCGACGGCTCGAACCGCCCCGGCATCGCCACCGCCGAGCAGGTGCAGGGCAAGGAGCTGTCCTACAACAACCTGAACGACACGGACGCCGCCTTCGAATGCGTCGCCGAGTTCGAGCGGCCGGCCATCGTCATCGTCAAGCACGCCAATCCCTGCGGCGTGGCCGAGGGCGCCGATCTCGCCGGCGCCTGGGAGCTGGCGCTGCGCTGCGACCCGGTCTCGGCCTTCGGCGGCATCGTCGCCGCCAACCGCAGGCTCGACGCCGCGGCGGCGGAGCGCATCTCGGCCATCTTCACCGAGGTGGTGGTGGCGCCGGACGCGGATGAGGCGGCGCGGGCCATCTTCGCCCGCAAGAAGAACCTGCGCCTGCTGCTGACCGGCGGCCTGCCCGACCCGGCGGCGCCGGGCCGCCTGCTGCGCTCCGTCTCGGGCGGCTTCCTGGCGCAGTCGCGCGATGCCGGCCGCGTGGCGCCCGAAGGGCTGAAGGTGGTGACGAAGCGGGCGCCGACGGAGCACGAGATGGCCGATCTGATCTTCGCGTTCCGCGTCTGCAAGCACGTGAAGTCGAACGCCATCGTCTATGCCCGCGGCGGCGCCACGGTGGGCGTCGGCGCCGGGCAGATGAGCCGGGTGGATTCGGCGCGCATCGCCGCCTGGAAATCGGCCGAGGCGGCCAAGGCGGCCGGGCTGGAGGCGCCGCTGGCGCATGGCTCGGTGGTCGCCTCCGACGCCTTCTTCCCCTTCGCGGACGGGCTGCAGGCGGCGGCGGCGGCCGGCGCCACGGCGGTGATCCAGCCGGGCGGCTCGATCCGCGACAACGAGGTGATCGCGGCGGCGGACGAGGCCGGCCTCGCCATGGTGCTGACCGGCATGCGCCACTTCCGCCACTGAGCGGCGGAACCGGACGAGTCGGCCGGGAGAGGAGTCCCCCCCCCTCCCGGCTGCGCCCTCAGTCGCGGTAGTCGATGCCCGGTAGGCTCTTCACCTGCTCCTCGGTCATGTCGATCGTCACGCGCCGCTCGCCGGGCTTGAGGCTGAGCCTGTTCAGCGGCACCGAGACATACTTGTCCGTCATGCCGAGCCGGCCCTCGACCTCCACCACGGTGGTGACGATGCGCCCGCTCGCGGTGTCGATCACCAGGTCCTCGACCTCGCCGATCTCCTTGTTGTCGGTGCTGTAGACGTCGCGGTCCATCAGCTGCTTGGCGCGGATCTGGCCTTCTTCGATCCGCATGCCGCCGCTCTGCGCGAAGGCCAGCCCGGGCAGGGCCATGGCGAAGCTGGCGGCGAGAATGATCTGGCGCATAAGCCCATGTTTCCTTTCAGGTTCTTATGGGCGGTCAACGTCGCCCCGGTGGCCGGGTTGCATATTTTTAACCCTTGCCAACCAGCCCCACGTCCGGCGGCGCTCCGCCGAGGGCGCGGTACATGAAGGTGGTGGCGCACCGCCCCCCGGGCTCCAGCGCATAGCCGGGCACCTCGCCGACGGCGATCCAGCCCAGCGCGCGATAGAGCCGTTCCGCCGCCTCGCCGCTCTTGGTGTCCAGCAC
The DNA here is from genome assembly GCF_054073225.1 of Teichococcus aerofrigidensis. Lineage (NCBI taxonomy): Bacteria > Pseudomonadati > Pseudomonadota > Alphaproteobacteria > Acetobacterales > Roseomonadaceae > Roseomonas > Teichococcus aerofrigidensis. Next base: position 74,022 of record NZ_JBSXMU010000003.1, on the reverse strand, counting down.
CAGCAGGTCGCGCCCCTCCTCGCGGGCCAGCGCCTCCAGCCGCAGCATCAGCGCCCGGCCGACGCCCTGCCGCCGGGCCGCGGGATGCACCATCACCTTCGCCACCTCGGCGCGGTGCCGGCCGTTCGGCAGGCCGGCCAGGACCAGCGAGGCGGTGCCGGTCACGGCGCCCCGCCCATCCCGTGCCAGGAGCATCCGCCGCTCGCCCGTGGCGAGGGCGCCGGCGAGCCCCTCCCAGTAGGCCGCCGCCTCGGCCGGCCGCATCGGCGGGAGGAAGCCGATGCTGGCCCCGGCCTCGACGCAGGCGACCAGCAGCCCGGCGAGGCCGGGCAGGGCCGCGGGCAGGGTCCCGGCGGTCAGTTCCTCGATCATGGCGGCGGCTCCTTCAGGGCTGGCAGATGGCCAGGACGTAGCGCGCGGCGGCGCCTCCGGCCGGGCAGTGGAAGCGGTTCGGGCCGTGCAGGCGGTAGCGCAGGCAATCGCCGGGGGAGAGGCGGTGCGTCACCGGCCCGATCGTCAGCTCCAGCGCACCCTCCAGCAGCCAGAGGTGATGCTCCAGCCCCGCCAGGGGCGGGGCGGCATAGGCGATGGCGGCACCCGGCGGCAGCAGGCCTTCCAGCAACTCGCCGCGCAGGCCCGGCCCGGGTGGCGAGACGGCGCGGCGGCGGAAGCCGGTCTCGGGATCGGTCCAGCGCGGCTGCGCGGCGGCGGGGAGGAGGTCAGGTGCGGCCTCCTCCACCTCGGCCATCAGCCGCGACAGGGTCAGGCCATGGGCGGCGCAGAGCCGGCCCAGCATGGCGGCGGTCGGGCTGGCCTCGCCCCGCTCCAGTCGTGACAGGGTGGCGCGGCTGATGCCGCTCCGCTCCGCCAGCTGGTCCAGCGACAGGCCGCGTGCCGCGCGCAACTGCCCCAGCCGGGTGGCGATGCGGGCCTCAATAGGATCGGGCGCCTCGACATCTCTCATGGATGAGAAAATCTCTCATTAGAGAGATATCGTCAAGCCGGACCACCCGTCCGGCCGCGGGTAGGAATCCTTGGGCGAAACAAGGCTATAGCCCGTTTCCCCCGTCCCCGGCGCGGCAAAGCGCTCTAGGATAGGCGCGTCACGGAGTCGCTCATGCCCGATTGGTTGCTGCCCCTGGCCTGTCTCGCCGTGCTGATCACCCTGGGTCTCCTGGCGGTGGCGCTGCGGCGCCCCGCGGCGGCCCCGGCCGCGGAGGGCTTCATGCTGCTGGCCGGCAAGCTGGAGGCCCTGGCCGGCACGCAGGAACGGCTGGCCGGCATGACCGCCGAGCGCCTGGCGCAGCAGGACCGGATGCTGGGCGAGCGGCTGGAGGAGACCACGCACCGCCTGGCCCAGGCGCTGACGGCGCAGAACGAGAAGCTCGCCGCCGCCAACCTGGCCGTCCACCGCGCCCTGGCGGCGCAGAACGAGCGGATGGACGCGGCGCTGGCGGCGCAGAACGAGAAGCTGGCGCGCAACCTCTCGGAGCAGGCCCGTCAGGCGCAGGAGACGGCCGGGCAGATCCAGGAGCGGCTCGCCGTCATCGACGCGGCGCGGCAGAACATGGAGGCGCTGGGCGGGCAGGTGAACAGCCTGACCGCCATCCTGGGCAACAAGCAGTCGCGCGGGGCCTTCGGCGAGATGCAGCTGCGGCAGCTGATCGAGGACCGCCTGCCGCCGGATGGCTTCTCCTGGCAGCACACCCTCTCGACCGGCGCGCGATGCGACTGCCTGATCCGCCTGCCCTACCCGCCCGGCCCGGTCGCGGTGGACAGCAAGTTTCCGCTGGAGGCCTGGACCGCGCTGCGCGAGGCGGAGGACGCCCCGGGCCGCGCCGTCGCCGCCCGGCAGTTCAACGCCGACATGCGCCGCCATGTGGACGACATCGCCCGCAAGTACCTGATCCCCGGCGAGACGGCGGAGGCGGCGATCCTCTTCGTCCCCTCAGAGGCGGTCTTCGCCGAGCTGCACACCGGCTTCGCGGCGCTGGTGGACGAGGCGCAGCGGCGCCGGGTCTATGTCGCCTCGCCCACCACGCTCTGGGCCATGCTCTCCGCCATGCGGGCGCTGATGCAGGATGTCCGGATGCGGGCCCAGGCGGGGCGCATCCAGGAGGAGGTGGCGAAGCTGATGGTTGACCTCACCCGGCTGAACGAGCGCGTCGGCCGTCTGAAGGCGCATTTCAACCAGGCGCAGGACGACATCCGCCAGATCGACATCACCACCGACAAGATCCTGCGCGCCGGGGCGCGGATCGAGGCCGTCGAGGTGGAGGAGGAGACCCCCCGGGGGGAGACGCTGCCGCAAGCGGCGCTCGGCGCGTGAGCGGGCTGCAACTGCAGTCGGGCCTCGGGCTGCTCGGCCTCGCGGCCCTGGCCTGGGCCCTGGGCGGCTTCCGCCGCCCGGTCCCCTGGCGCATCCTGCTGGCCGGGCTGGCGCTGCAGGTGGCGCTGGCGGCGATGCTTCTGCACCTGCCGCCGCTGCGCGCCGCCTTCGCCGCGCTGGGCGAGGCGGTGACGGCGCTGAACCGGGCGACCCAGGCCGGCACCGCGCTGGTCTTCGGCTATCTGGGCGGCGCCCCCCTGCCCTATGCCGAGATCCGGCCGGGGGCCAGCTTCATCCTGTTCTTCCAGGCCCTGCCGCTGATCCTGGTGGTAGGCGCGCTCTCCGCCCTGCTCTACCACTGGCGCATCCTGCCCCTGCTGGTGCGGGGCATCTCGGCGGCGCTGCGCCGCGCCTTCGGTCTGTCCGGCGCCTGCGGCTTCTCGGTCGCCGCCAATGTCTTCGTCGGCATGGTCGAGGCACCGCTGCTGATCCGCCCCTGGCTGGCGCGGCTCTCCACCGCCGAGATGATGATCGTCATGACCGCGGGGCTCGCGACCATCGCCGGCAACATGATGGTGGTCTACGCGACGCTGCTCGCGCCGGTGGTGCCGGACGCGGCGGGTCAGCTCCTGGTGGCGAGCCTGATCAGCGCCCCCGCCAGCGTCCTGGCCGGCGCGCTGATGCGCCCGCCCCGGGCCAGCCCCGATTCCGGCTCCGGCCCGCCGCCCGTCGCGGAGGAGGCCCATGCGCCCCGCCTCTATGACAGTTCCATGGAGGCCCTGGTGCGCGGCACGGCGGACGGGCTCTCCCTGCTGCTCGGCGTGATGGCCAGCCTAATCGTCTTCGTCGCGCTGGTGACGCTGGCCGACATGATCCTGCAGCCGCTGACCGGCTGGTCGCTGCAGGCGCTGTTCGGCCTGCTGTTCCGGCCGCTGGCCTGGCTGATGGGCATTCCCGGCGAGCATCTGGCGACCGTCGCCGGATCGCTCGGGCTCAAGGTCGTGCTGAACGAGTTCGTCGCCTATCTGCAGCTCGCCACCTCAGGCGGGCTGGGGCTGGACGATCGCAGCCGGCTGATCCTGACCTACGCGCTCTGCGGCTTCAGCAACTTCGCCTCCCTCGGCATCATGCTGGCCGGCATGACCGGGATGTGCCCCGAGCGGCGGGGCGACATCCTGGCGCTGGCCTGGCCCTCGCTGGTGGCGGCCAACCTCGCCTGCTGCATGACGGGGGCGGTGGTGGGGCTGTTGACGGTGCCGTGAGCGGCGGGAAGGCTCCGCGACGGTAGCTTTCCCTTATGCGATCTGCCAATGACAGACGGGCTGGAGAGGACGTCCTGCCCTGTTGCGGAGCTGGCGCGGCGCGCTGGCCAGGGGCCTGTCCGGCCGGCCGCAGGTCAGTCGTCATCGCGATGCCCGCAATCGGATGATGGGCGTCGAGCCTGTTTCGTCCCGGTGAGAGGATAGGAATGTCGAGCACTGCTCTGCCACGCGTCCCGGCGCCCGGCGCCTTTCCGGCCGGTCCGGCCCCGACATCCCTGCCGCACTGCTTCAGCCCCGCCTCCTTCTGGTCGCCCCTGCATGTGGTGGAATCCGCCTGGCTCGAGCATGCCCCTTTCGCCTTCTGGCTCGTTGAGGCGCTGCAACCGCGCAGCCTGGTGGAGCTCGGCACGCACAACGGCTACTCCTTCCTGACCTTCTGCCAGGCGGTGCAACGGCTCGGCCTGCCCACCGCCTGCTACGCGGTGGACACCTGGGAGGGTGACGAGCATGCCGGCTTCTATGGCGGCGAGGTCCATGCCGAGCTTTCCGCCACGGTGGAGCGCCACTATGCCGGCTTCACCCGCCTGCTGCGCTGCCGCTTCGATCAGGCGCTGCCCTATTTCGCCGATGGCAGCATCGATCTGCTGCATATCGACGGCCGCCACACCTTCGAGGATGTGAGGGAGGACTTCGAGTCCTGGCGGCCGAAACTGTCGCGCCGGGCAGTGGTGCTGTTCCACGACACCAATGTGCGCGAGCGCAACTTCGGTGTCTGGCGCTTCTGGGAGGACCTGTCGCAGCAGCATCCGAACTTCGAGTTCCTGCACGGGCACGGCCTCGGCGTGCTGGCGGTCGGCCCCGAGGTTCCGGACGGCCTGCGCGCCCTGCTGGGCGCCTCGCCGGAGGAGGTGAGCGCCATCCGCGCCGCCTATGCCCATCTGGGTCATGGCGCCACCCATCAGTTCCAGCTGGAAGTCACGCGCCGGCAGCTCGGCCAGGCCCAGGCGGCGGAAGCGACCCAGGCCGCCGCGCACCAGGCCCACCGCCTGGCCGCCCAGGCCGAGGCCGACCAGCTGCGGCGCAGCCTCGCGGCGCAGCAGGCCGAGGCGGAGCAGCTTCGCGGCGAGGCGGAGCGGCTGCGGGACAGCCTGGCCGCCGAGCAGGCCGCGCTGCGGGCGCAGGCCGAGCACTGGACGGCCACGGCGCAGGCCCAGGCCGAGCGCTGGACCGCTGATCTCTCGGCGCAGCAGGCCGCCAGCCAGGCCGAGATCGAGGCCCTGCGCGCGGCGAACCAGGACAGCGGAGCCGCGCTGGCCCTGGCGCGGGACGAGGCGTCCCGGCTGGAGCGCCAGGCCGCCGAGCTACGCGAACAGGCCGAGGAGCAGCACCGGACCCTGCAGGAGCTGCGCCAGGCCCTGGCCGAGCGGGAGGCCATGCAAGCCGACCTGCAATCGGCCTTCGCCGCCGTGATGGCGCAGGTCTCGCAATCCGAGCAGAGCCTCGCGGAGCTGCGGCAGAGCACCCTGTGGCGCCTGACCGGCCCGCTGCGGGAGGGGCTGACGCGGATGCCGCAACCCCTGCGTCTGACGCTGCGGCGCTTCGCCAAGGCGACCTGGTGGGCGGCGACGCCGCACCGCATGCCGCAGCGCCTGGCCTTCCTGAAGGCGCGCCGCGAGCTCCTGGCGGCGAACCTGCTGTCCACGCCCGTGGCGCCGGCGGCGGCGCTGGAGATCCCCCCGGAAACCACGCAGGAGGCCGCGCCCGCGCCGCTCATGGCGCTGGCCCCGGCCGCCGCCGCGCCCGCCCACCTGGCCTTCCATCCCGCGCCGCCGGGCAGCGGCCCCGACCGCATGGCCGACCGCAACGGGCGCTATGCCCTGGAGGCGCAGGATGGCGGCTATATCTACGTGCCGCCGGCCCCGCCGCCGGATCTCGACCGGCGCCTCGCCGCGCTGCCGCGCCGGCCGCACTTCTCGATCGTGGTGCCGACCTACAACACCACGACCGACCTGCTCTCGCGCCTGCTCGCCTCGGTGAAGGCGCAATGGTATCCGGACTGGACCCTCATCCTGGCCGATGACGCCAGCCCGAAGGCGGAGACGCGCGACTTCCTGCGCGGCCTCGACGATCCGCGCTATCACGTCATGCTGCTGGAGAAGAACAGCGGGATCTCCGGCGCCACCAACGCGGCGATCGAGCAGGCCAAGGGCGATTATGTCGTCTTCCTCGACCATGACGACGAGCTGACCGAGGACTGCCTCTGGGAGCTGGCGCTCCGCATCGCGCAGGACGATCCCGATTTCCTCTACAGCGACGAGGACAAGATCGACGAGCAGGGCCGCTTCTGCCAGCCCTTCTTCAAGCCGGACTGGTCGCCCGACACGATGATGAGCACCATGTTCACCTGCCATGTGAGCTGCGTGCGCCGCAGCCTGCTGCGCGAGGTGGGGCCGCTCAACTCCGAGTTCGACGGCAGCCAGGACTGGGACCTGATCCTGCGGGTCACGGAGCGCGCGCGGCGCATCGCCCACATCCCCAAGGTCCTCTATCACTGGCGCATCATCCCGAGCTCGGTCGCGGCGGACATCTCCGCCAAGCCCTATGCCGTCCTGGCGGGCCAGCGCTGCCGCGAGGCCGCCATGCAGCGCCGCGGCACGCCGGGCCGGATGGAGCCCGTCGAGCAGATGTTCGGCTATTTCCGCGCCCGCTACGACGTCCGCGGCAATCCGCTGATCTCGATCATCATCCCGAGCCGCAACAATGGCGCGGTGCTGCGCCGCTGCGTCGATTCCATCGACGCCACCAGCAGCTGGCGGAACTTCGAGTTCATCATTCTCGACAACGGCTCCGACCAGGCGGAGACCCTGGGCATCCTGAAGGCGCTGGAGCAGCGGGACGGGACGCGGGTGATCCGGCACGACGCGCCCTTCAATTACTCCGAGCTCAACAACATCGGCGCGCGCGCGGCGCGGGGCGAGATCCTGCTGTTCCTGAACGACGACACCGAGCTGCTGACGCCGGACGGTCTGGAGCGGATGGCGGGATACGCGCAGCAAAGCCACATCGCCGCGGTCGGCGCCAAGCTCCTCTACCCGGAGACCCGGCGGGTCCAGCATTCCGGCCTGATCAACCTCGCCTGCGGCCCCTGCCATGCCCTGCATGGCGAGACCGCCGATGCCTTCGGCAACTTCATGCGCAACCTGCTCGAGTACAACTGGGTCGCCGTGACGGGGGCCTGCATGATGATCGAGCGCGGCAAGTTCGAGGCGGCCGGCGGCTTCGACGAGACGTTTCCCGTCTCCTACAACGATGTCGATCTCTGCTTCCGCCTGCTGAAGCAGGGGCTTTATCACGTGGTCTGCCCGTCGGTGCACCTGCTGCACCATGAATCGCTGAGCCGCGGGCAGGACCACGAGGTGCCCGAGCGCCGCGCCCGCCTCGATGCCGACCGCTACCGCCTCTATGCCGCCCATCCGGACATGCTGATGCACGACCCCTTCCACAATCCGAACCTGCATCCCGAGAACGTGCATTTCGCGGTGCCGGCATGAGCGAGGCGCCTCTCGCGGCGCGCCCGCCCGCGCAGCAGGACCCCCTCCCCGCCGCCTGGCCGGAGCATCTGCGAGATCTGCCGGCGCTGATCGAGGCCGCTGGGCTGGTCTCCTTCGACTTCTTCGACACCCTCTTCATCCGGCCCCTGGCCGATGCCGAGGACGCCTTCGACATCCTGGGCGAGAGCCGGGGCATCGCCGAGTTCCGCGCCCGCCGGCGGGCGGCGCAGGCGGGCGCCTTCCGGGTCATGCAGCAGGAGAAGCGCGGCGAGATCGACCTCGACGGCATCTACCGCTGCTTCGACGGCCTGCCCGACGCCGCCGCCATCCGCGACGCGGAATATGTGCTGGAGCAGGAGATCACCCTGCCCAATCCGGAGATGATCGCGGTGTTCCGCGCGGCGCTGGCGCAGGGCAAGCCGGTCGTCGTCACCTCCGACATGTACCTGCGCGCGCCCTGGTTCACCGCCCTGATGCGGCGGCACGGGCTGCCCGAGGTGCCGCTTTTCATCTCCGCCGACCGCGACTGCACCAAGCGCGACTTCGGCGCCCTGTTCGACCTGCTCTCCGCCGAGACCGGCGTGCCGAAGGAGCGGATCCTGCACATCGGCGACAATGCCGCCTCGGATATCGGCAAGGCGCGGGAGCGGGGACTGGTCGCCTTCCACTACCGCGAGCCCCGGCTGCCGCCGCGGTGCAAGGGCATCTCGCCCGCCGCCTCCCTGGCCCGCGCGCTGATCCGCAACCACCAGCAGGAGGTGCCTCCCGGCAGCCTCCGGGAGCTGGGCTTCCAGAAGGGCGGGCCCGCCGCGCTCGGTTTCCTCGACTGGATCGCCGGCGCGGCGCGACGCGACGGCATCGAGCACATCCTTTTCGTCTCCCGCGACGGTCACATCCTGCGGCGGATGGCGGAGCAGGTGCGGCCAGAGGAGCTGCCGCCGTCCTCCTATCTGCTGGGCTCGCGGGTCGCCTTCACCCTGGCGGCCATGACCCCGGCCAATTTCGAGAGCCACCTGCCCTTCCTCCTCTCCGGCGCCGACGGCCTCTCGCCGGCCGAGCTGCTGGCGCGGATCGACGTGCCGGCGCCGGGCGCCAGCGTCCTGCGCGATCTCGGCCTGGGGCCGGAGACGCGGTTCCGGCACGACCAGCCGGAGCCGATGCGCGGCCTGCTCAAGGCCTGGCGCTGGGAGATCCTGAAGATCGCCCGCCGCAACCGGCGCGGCCTGCTGCGCCACCTCCTGGAGCTGGGCCTGCGGCCGGGGCAGCGTGTCGCGCTGGTCGATGTCGGCTGGAACGGCACCACGCAGGAGGCCTTCGTCGCGGCGCTGCGCGGCCTCATGCCGCTGGATGTGACCGGCTACTACTTCTGCCTGGCGGACAGCGAGGATGCCCGCCGGCGCCGTGCCCTCATGCCGATGGAGTCCCTGGTCGGCCCGGACAGCGTGCCGCCCGGGATGCTGGCGGCCATCCACGCCAACCGCGTCGCGGCGGAGTTCTTCTTCTCGGCGCCGCATGACCCGGTGATCGGCTACAGGGATGATGCCGGGGGCGTGGTGGCGGTGGAGGATCCCGGCCGCGCGCCCACCGACGGCATCCAGGCGATGGCGCGGGAGCTGGAGGAGGGCATGCTGGACTTCGCCCGGCACCACACCGGCTGGACGCGGCGCCTGGGGCTGCGCGCGGATCCGCTGGGCCTCGCCATGCCGCTCCTGGAGGAGATGGCGGACGGCAGCTGGGCCGACCATCCGCGGCTGCGCCTGGTGAGGAACTTCGATTCCTGGGCCAGCTCGGCCAACCACACCATGTGGCTGACGGATTACGCGGCGCGCCCCTGAGCCGGCATCAAGGAGCCGGCATGAAAAAGGGGGAAGGCCCGGCGGACCTTCCCCCCTTTCTGCTCTCCGGCCGGGGCCGCCTCAGCGCCCCGACATGATCCGCTCGACCAGCTGCCGCACCGTCGGGATGAAGCCGTTGGAGTAGAACGGGTCCTGGCCGAAGCGGTAGGCATTGTGGCCGGCGAACATCAGGTTGTGCTCCACCGCGCCATCATGCGCGATGTCCTGCAGCGTCTTCTGGATGCAGAAGCTGCGCGGGTCGGCGCGCTTGCCGTTGTTGTAGTCCGGGCCATGCTGCGTCCAGTTGGAGAAGCGGCAATGGGACAGGCAGCCCATGCAGTCCGTCTGGTCCTTCAGGATCTCGCGCGAGTTCTCGGGCGTGACGAAGACCAGCGTGTTGTCGGGCGTGCGCAGCGCCTCGGTATAGCCCTGGGCCTCCCAGTGATGCACGCGCTCCAGATCGCCCGGCGCCAGCCAGACCAGCCGCTTGCGCGGCCCGACGCCGTATTCGGCGGTGTGCTCGCCCACCGGCTCGGGGCTGATCGCCACCTGCCGCTCGTTGCGGGCCTCGAGATCCCGCAGGAAGTCGTTGCGCACCGCCGAGGAATAGAAGCCGGTCGGCGAGAAGGGCTGCAGCAGCACGTCGCCGGGCTTCAGGGTCAGCAGCCGCTGCTTCCAGGCCTCGCTGATCGGGGATTCGCGGGTGAGCAGCGGCCGGGTGCCGAACTGGAAGGCGACCGGCCCGAGCTCGGGATTGTCGATCCAGTCCTCCCACTCCTCCAGCCACCAGACGCCGCCGGCCATGATGATCGGCACATCGCCCAGGCCGAACTGGCGCATCTGCTCGCGCAGCTTGCGGACGCGCTCATAGGGCGCCTCGGGGCGGTTCGGGTCCTCGGAATTGGACAGGCCGTTGTGCCCGCCCGCCAGCCAGGGGTCCTCGTAGACCACGCCGCCCAGCAGCTCGGAGACCTTGCTGTAGCTGCGCTTCCACAGCGCCGTGAAGGCCCGGCCGGAGGAGACGATGGGGTAGTAGAAGGTGTTGAACTCGCGGGCGATCTCGGCCAGGCGATAGGGCATGCCGGCGCCGCAGGTGATGCCGTTGATCAGGCCGCGCGCGCCTTCCAGGACACCGCGCAGCACCCGCTCGGCGCCGCCCATCTCCCAGAGCACGTTGATATGGACCCGGCCCTGGCCGCCGGCCCGCTCATGGGCCTCGCGCGCCTGGGCGATGCCGCCGGCGATGCCGTAGGCGACCAGCTCCTCGTGACGGTCCCGCCGGGTGCGGCCGTGATAGACCTGCCGGATGACATGGCCGTCCGCGTCATAGCTGTCGGCGTTGACGCCCGAGAAGGTGCCGACGCCGCCGGCGCCCGCCCATTCCCCGCAGGAGGCCCCGGTGGACACGGCCACGCCCTTGCCCCCCTCCACCAGCGGAAGCACGTCCACACCGCCCATACGGATCGCGTTGATTGCCTTCACCGCAGTTCTACCGTCCCAGAAACGAATTTCACGATAGCGTCATTTAAGGCCGGCCGCACGTATTCCGAGGGCCGGCCCGGTAATTTTTGGAAATGTGATGTGAGCGTGGCGGCCCTTCCCGAGGGAAGGCCGCCGCCACGTCCAGCCGGACCGAAGCCTCAGTCGGCCGCGTGATCGCGGCGGGGGCGCCGCTCGCGCCGCTCGCCACGGGGCTCGCGCTCGCCGCGCTCGCCGGCGTCGCCGCCCTCGCCACCCTCGCGGGGACGGCGGGCGCCGACCTGCTCGGTGATATCGGCACCGCTGGCCTGATCGACAACCCGCATGGACAGCTTCACCTTGCCGCGGTCGTCGAAGCCCAGCACCTTCACCTTCACCTTGTCGCCCTGCTTGACGATGTCGGTGGTCTTGCTGACGCGCTCGTTGGCCAGCTCGGAGATGTGCACCAGCCCGTCCTTGGCGCCGAGGAAGTTCACGAAGGCGCCGAAATCGGCGGTCTTCACCACGGTGCCGTTGTAGATCTGGCCCACCTCGGGCTCGGCGGTGATGCCGCGGATGCGGTCGATCGCCGCCTGGGTCGCCTCGGGGCTGGTCGACGCGATCTTGATCGTGCCGTCATCCTCGATGTCGATCTTGGTGCCGGTGGTCTCGACGATGTCGCGGATCACCTTGCCGCCGGTGCCGATGACCTCGCGGATCTTGTCCTTCGGCACGTTGATGATGGTGATCTTGGGCGCGTTGGAGGCGACATCGGTGCGGGCGCCGGTCAGGCCCTTGGCCATCTCGCCCAGGATGTGCAGCCGGCCGCCCTTGGCCTGCTCCAGCGCGATCCGCATGATCTCGGGCGTGATCGAGGTGATCTTGATGTCCATCTGGAGGGAGGTGATGCCCTCCTCCGTGCCGGCCACCTTGAAGTCCATGTCGCCGAGGTGGTCCTCGTCGCCCAGGATGTCGGAGAGGACGGCGAAGCCCTTCTCCTCCTTGATCAGGCCCATGGCGATGCCGGCGCAGGGGCGCTTCAGCGGCACGCCGGCATCCATCAGCGACAGCGAGGTGCCGCAGACGGTGGCCATCGAGGAGGAGCCGTTCGACTCCGTGATCTCCGACACGACGCGCATCGTGTAGGGGAAGGTCGACTTCTCCGGCAGCAGCGGGCGGATGGCGCGCCAGGCGAGCTTGCCATGGCCGATCTCGCGGCGGCCGGGGCTGCCCATCCGGCCCGTCTCGTTCACCGAGTAGGGCGGGAAGTTGTAGTGCAGCATGAAGTTCTCGCGGTACTCGCCCGCGAGCTGGTCGATGATCTGCTCATCCTGCCCGGTGCCCAGGGTCGCGACGCAGAGCGCCTGGGTCTCGCCACGGGTGAACAGCGCCGAGCCATGCGCGCGGGGCAGCACGCCGACCTCGGCCACGATCGGGCGCACGGTCCTGGTGTCGCGGCCGTCGATGCGGATGCCGGTGTCGAGGATGGCGTTGCGGACCACGTCCGCCTCCAGCTCCTTCAGGAGGCCCTTGGCCTGCGCGGCCTCGTCCTCGCTGAGCTGCGCCAGGATCGCCTTCTTGGCCTCGCCCACCTTGCCGTAGCGGACGAGCTTCTGGGTCTCCTTGTAGGCCTCGGCGATCGAGGCGCGGCCCAGCTCGGCCAGCTTCGCCTTGAGCGCGACGGTCTCGGCGGACTCCTCCGGCAGGTCCCACGGCTCCTTGGCGGCGCGCTCGGCCAGCTCGATGATGCCCTCGATCACCGGCTGGAAGCCCTGGTGGCCGAAGTTCACGGCGCCCAGCATGTCGTCCTCGGACAGCTCCTGCGCCTCGGACTCGACCATCAGCACGCCCTCGGCGGTGCCGGCCAGCACCAGGTCGAGCTTGGAGGTCTTCATCTGCTCGAGCGTCGGGTTGAGGACATAGGCGCCCTCGATCAGCCCGACGCGGGCGGCGCCGACGGGGCCGAAGAACGGGATGCCCGACAGCGTCAGCGCGGCGGAGCAGCCGACCATGGCGACGATGTCGGGGTTGTTCTCCATGTCATGCGACAGCACCGTCGCGATGACCTGCACCTCGTTGCGGAAGCCCTCGGGGAAGAGCGGGCGGATCGGCCGGTCGATCAGGCGCGAGATCAGCGTCTCGCTCTCCGACGGGCGCCCCTCGCGCTTGAAGAAGCCGCCGGGGATCTTGCCGGCGGCGAAGGCCTTCTCCTGATAGTTCACGGTAAGCGGGAAGAAGTCCTGCCCCGGCTTCACGCTGCGGGCACCGACCACCGTGCACAGCACGATGGTGTCGCCGAGGCGCGCCATCACGGCGCCATCCGCCTGCCGCGCGACCTTGCCGGTCTCCAGCGTCAGGGTCTTGCCGCCCCAGGCGATGTCCTTGCGGAAGTAGTTTTCGAACATGGATCGTCCTTGCATCGCGGCCCGCCTTCACGATGGCGGGCCCTGCGTCGCGCCGCGCGGCGCGGTGGCCGGCGCGGCAATGCCGAAAGGGCGATGCGGGATGGCCAGTGCCGGACCGATCTCGCCCCCGGGACAGCGTCCCGGTGGCTTCCGGCGTCTCGGGCGGCATGGATGGCCGCGAGGGTTCCCGCGGAACGCACCATGTGGCCGGAAACGCCGCCACGCGGCCTGGCCGTTCATCCGGCAGGATCGCGCTCGGCGCAGCCTCAGTCATGCCCGCATGCCCGCGGGTCCGGGCGCCCGCCTCCGGGCGGCCCGGCGCGCCTTATGAACCGAATGGGCGCGGGATGCCACGGGAAAATATCCCGCCGCCAGGGCGGGGGCCGGTCCGGCCCGCCCCGCTCCCCGAAAAAAGGGCGGAGCCTCGCGGCCCCGCCCCCGTCATCCCGAAAAGCCCGGAAGGCTCAGGCCGCGCTCTTCAGCGCCGCGGCCTTCACCTCGTCGCTCACCGTGCCGGCGAAGCTCTCGAAGTTCTTCTCGAACAGCGAGACCAGATGCGCCGCCTGCCGGTCATAGGCCGCCTTGTCGGCCCAGGAGTCGCGCGGGTTCAGCACCTCGGAGGGCACGCCCGGCACGTTCTGCGGCACGGCGAGGCCGAAGAACGGGTCGGTCGCGAACTCGGCCTGGGCCAGGCTGCCATCCAGCGCGGCGCGCAGCAGGGCGCGGGTGTGCTTGATGGACATGCGGTGGCCGGTGCCATAGGCGCCGCCGGTCCAGCCGGTGTTCACCAGCCAGACCTGGGCGCCGTGCCTGGCGATCAGCTCGGCCAGCATCTTGCCGTAGACCTCGGGGTGGCGCGGCAGGAAGGGGGCGCCGAAGCAGGTGGAGAAGGTGGCCTGCGGCTCGCGGCCCAGACCCTTCTCGGTGCCGGCGACCTTGGCGGTGTAGCCGGACATGAAGTGGTACATCGCCTGGGCCGGCGTCAGCCTGGCGATCGGCGGCAGCACGCCGAAGGCGTCGGCCGTCAGCATCACCACGTTCTTCGGCAGGCCCGCCATGCCGCCCGGCGCGGTGCCGGGGATGAACTCGATCGGATAGCAGGAGCGGGTGTTCTCGGTCAGCGAGCCGTCGTCGAGGTCGAGATTGCCGCGCTCATCGCCGATGACGTTCTCCAGCACGGCGCCGAAGCGGTGCGAGGCGTTCCAGATCTGCGGCTCGGCCTCGCGGCTGAGCTTGATGACCTTGGCGTAGCAGCCGCCCTCGAAGTTGAAGACGCCCTTCGGCGACCAGCCATGCTCGTCATCGCCGATCAGCGCCCGCTCGGGGTCGGAGGAGAGGGTGGTCTTGCCGGTGCCGGACAGGCCGAAGAACAGCGCGGTGTCGCCGTCCTTGCCGACATTGGCCGAGCAGTGCATCGGCAGCACGCCCTGGGCCGGCAGCAGCCAGTTCATCACGGTGAAGATCGACTTCTTGATCTCGCCCGCATAGCTGGTACCGGCGATGGCGATGATCTTCCTGGCGAAGGACAGCGCGATCAGCGTGGTGGAATTCGCGCGGCCGCCATGCTCCGGCTTCGCCTCCATCTCGGGGGCGTGCAGGATGGTGAAGTCCGGCGTGAAGCCTTCCAGCTCCTCGACGGGCGGGCGGATGAACATGTTGCGGGCGAACAGCGCGTGCCACGCATTGGTCGTCACCAGCCGGACCTTGATGCGGTAGGCCGGGTCGGCGCCGGCGTAGAGGTCCTCGGTGAACAGCTCCTCGCGCCCGCCCAGCCACTGGCGGACATCGGCGGCGAAGGTCTCGAACTTGGCCGGGTCCAGCTTCTGGTTGACCTTGCCCCACCAGATCTCCTGCGAGACCTCGGGGTCGTCGGCCACGAACTTGTCGGCGACGGAGCGGCCGGTGTGCACGCCGGTCACCGCCATGAAGGCGCCATCGGCGGAGAGGCGGCCCTCACCACGGCGCAGCGCATGGGCGTAGAGGCCAGATGCGGTCAGGTTGGCATGGACGGCGGAAGCGGTGGTCACACCGGTTCCGGCGAGGGCCGCGGCGGAAGCGGCGTTCGGCGCTGTCATCTGGCTCTAGTCTCCAATCAAGGCGCTGTTCCTCCGGCGGACAGACTCCGCCGGGGCAGTAGCCATTGAAATTCCCCGCGCTCAGAAGGCATCCCATACGGATGTCGCGCCGCAGGACGGCGGACGACGAAAGTATCACATGCATTGCGGGCGCGGTTGCAGAAATCCTAGGCGGCCTCCCCCGTCGCGGTCAATGTTCGTGTTGTTGTCTTATTATACGACGAATACGCGGTCATCCGCCGCTTGCGCGTCGATCAGCGGCCCATCGTGTTACCCTGCGGAACAGATCAGCTCGGCCAACTGCCGCCGCGCCATCTCCGGCCCGTCCACCGGCTGCGGAAAGGCCCATCGCCACCGCCGCTCGCCGGCGGTGAAATCCGCGCCATCCACATCGAGCGCGACCAGCCGCCAGGGACCGGCGGGAAGCGCCGGACAGCACCGCGCCAGCCCGCTGGACAGACGCTCATCCGCTTGAAACTCCGCGACAATCCCTGCCTCGGCCGCGGCCAGGGCAGCCGCCGTGGCGGGCGGCGGCGCGACCTCGGAGGCGCGCAGCCGGGCGGCGGCCGCGAAGCCGCCGACCAGCATCACCGCCTCGGGGCGAAGGCGCCACAGGCTGAAATCGGCAAAGCCGGCATAGGGAGCCGCATAAGGGTGCAGCGCCAGCCAGCGCGCTTTCAGCACCACCGTCTCATCCGGTGGAACCGGGGCCGCGAATCCGGTCACAGTCGCGCGAGGACGACGCTGCGGATTGATGAACTCACCCTCCTCCTGCACCATCAGGGCGCATTGGCCGTCGCTCTGCAATTGCCGCGTGTGAATCGCCAGGCGTGACAGCCAGAGCAGGGGCGCGAGGTCCGGCGCCATGGCCGGCGTCACCAGGCTGACGAAGGGCTGCCCCTGGTGCTGGGTGGCCAGGCTCCCCTGCCGCGCGCCGCGCAACAGGGCGCGGGCCTGGCGTATCGCTTCGGCCTTGTCCATCGGTGATACCGCTCCTCTGTCGCGACGCGCGCCGCCATCCTGGCCCGGCTTCGCCACAATCCGGCGCCATTGGCGAGAGAAAAGGCTTTCCGGAGAGACGCGCCCGCGAGACAAGCCTTTCCGGGCCGCCTATCTGTTCCGCGCCTCAACCAAGAGCCCCGAGGAGCCGCCCCGCATGCCCGCGACGATCGCCCTGGTCGATGACGACCGCAACATCCTGACCTCCGTCTCCATGACGCTGGAGCAGGAGGGCTTCCAGGTGCGGACCTACACCGACGGCGAGAGCGCGCTGCAGGGCCTGCTCTCCCGGCCCGTGGACCTCGCCGTGCTGGACATCAAGATGCCGCGCATGGACGGGATGGAACTGCTGCAACGGCTGCGCCAGCGCTCCTCCCTGCCGGTGATCTTCCTGACCTCGAAGGATGAGGAGCTGGACCAGCTCATGGGGCTGCGGCTCGGCGCCGACGACTACATCACCAAGCCCTTCAGCCAGCGCCTGCTGCTGGAGCGCATCCGCGCCCTGCTGCGCCGCAACGAGGCCAGCCGCGCCGAGGGCAGCGGCGCGCCGCCCACCGGCGTCATCACCCGCGGCGACCTGGTGCTGGACGAGACCAAGCACACCTGCAGCTGGAAGGGCCAGCCGGTGCAGCTCACCGTGACCGAGTTCCTGCTGGTCAAGACGCTGGCCCAGCGCCCGGGCATGGTGAAGAACCGCGACCAGCTGATCGATGCCGCCTATGGCGAGGCGATCTATGTGGACGACCGCACCATCGACAGCCACGTCAAGCGCGTGCGCAAGAAGTTCCGGGCGGTGGATGACGACTTCTCGATGATCGAGACGTTGTATGGCAGCGGCTACCGCTACAAGGAGGCCTGATGCCCGACGCCAGCGGCCGCCCGGCGCCGGCCCCGCCGCCGGCCGTGAGCCTGCCGCGCGAGCGGCGGCGGCGCATGTCGCCGCTGCTCCGGCGCATCCTCTTCGTCAACGCGGTGGCGCCGGCGCTGCTGGCCGCCTCCCTGCTCTATCTTGACCAGTACCAGACCGGCCTGCTCTCGGCCGAGGTCGAGGCGCTGCGCACCCAGGCCCGCATCTACGCCGCCGGCATCGCCGAGGCCGCCGTGCGGGTGCAGGACGACCGCGCCGTGCTGGTGCCCGATACCGCGCGCCCCCTGCTGCGCCGCCTGGTCGAGCCCAGCCCCAACACCCAGGCCAAGCTGTTCGACAACACCGGCCTGCTGGTGGCCGACAGCCGCGTGCGCGAGGGCCAGGGCGGTGCCATCGTCACCGAGCCGCTGACGCCGCCCGAGCACCGCAGCTGGCTGGCCGGCACCATCGGCGGGCTCTACGACCGCATCCTGGCGCTGCTGCCGCGCTCGATCCTCGGCCCGCGCAGCGCCGATGACGCGGTTTTCGTCGATGTCACCCCGGGCGCCCCGTCCTTCGACTGGCAGCCCGCCATCGGCCCCGACCGGCGCGAGGAGCTCCGGCTGGCGCTGGAAGGCGGGGTGCGGCCCTATATCCGCCGCACCAACGAGGGACGGCTGCTGGTGTCCGTGGCCGAGCCCGCCCGGCGCGGCAACCAGAGCGTCGGCATCGTGCTGCTGACGCGCGAGGCGCGGCAGGTGGACGAGCGGCTGCTGGAGATCCGCACCTCCGTCCTCGGCCTCTTCGTCCTGGCCCTGCTGCTCACCGTGGTGGCCTCGCTCTACCTCTCGCGCACCATCGCCGCGCCGATCCTCTCGCTGGCCGGCGCCGCCGCCGCCATGCGGCAGGGCAAGGGCCGCGCCGGCTCGGTGCCGACGCCGCTGCTGGCCCGCACCGACGAGATCGGCGTGCTGGCGCGCGACCTGCAATCCTCCGCCACCTCGCTCTGGGCGCGGATCGACCAGAACGAGCGCTTCGCCGCCGATGTGGCGCACGAGCTGCGCAACCCGCTGACCAGCGTGCGCTCGGCGCTGGAGACCTTGCGGCGGATCGAGAATCCGGAGCACCAGAAGCGGCTGCTCGACATCATCGCCGATGACGCGGTGCGGATGGACCGGCTGATCGCCGACATCTCCGACAGTTCCCGCGTCGATGCCGAGCTCTCCCGCACCGCCTCCGAGCCGGTGGACGTCGCCCCCTTCCTCTCCGCCCTGGCCGAGCTGCACAACAGCACCCGCAAGGAGGACGGGCCGGTGGTCGAGCTGGAGCTGGCGAAGCCGCCGCTGGTGGTGCGCGGCGTCGAGGGGCGGCTGGTGCAGGTGTTCCGCAACCTGCTGGGCAACGCCATCTCCTTCTCGCCGCCGCGCGGCAAGGTCTGGATGAAGGCGCGGCCGACCGGCGCGATGATGGAGTTCATGGTCGAGGACGAGGGGCCGGGCATCCCCGAGGCCAAGCTCGAGGGCATCTTCGACCGCTTCTACAGCGAGCGGCCGCATGGCGAGCAGTTCGGCCAGCATTCCGGCCTCGGCCTGTCGATCAGCCGGCAGATCGTCGAGGGCCTGGGCGGGCGGATCAGCGCCGAGAACCGGCGCGACGAATCCGGCAAGGTGGCCGGCGCGCGCTTCGTGGTGCGGCTGCCGATCGGCTGAGGCCCCGGCGGGGATCGCGCACTCAGGGCCGGGGCGGCGGCTCCTCCTCCTCTGGCCCCTCCTTTGGCCAGACCTCCGCCTCGGTGAGGCCCAGCGCGGCGAGGTCTGCGGCGCGCAGGGGTGCCTCCTCGGCCGCGAAGAACTCGTCGAGCTGGGGCGGCGCCACCGCCGTCCCGCTCAGCATGGCATGCGCCTGCCCGCGATGATGGATCTGATGCTGGAACAGGTGCAGCAGCAGCCGGTCCATCCGGTCCCGCTGGTCCCGCGCGCCGCGGTGCACGGTGATGATCCGCGCCAGATCCGCCTCGGTCAGCGCGCCGACCAGCGCGATCAGCCGGCGGTCCATCGCGGCCTGCGCCGCCCGCAGCGCCGGCAGGTCGGCGCAGGGCTCGGGATCGGCCCAGGCGGCGGGGCCGAGTCGGCCGCCTTCCAGGGCGTCGATATAGAAGCGGTCGATGACCAGGATGTGGTTCAGGGTGGCGCGCAGGCTGGGGAAGAAACCGGTGCGCGGCGCCGCGAACTCCTCCGGAGGCAGCCGCGCGCAGGCGGTCAGCAGGCGGTGGTTGGCCCAGGCGTTGTTGCAGGCCATGGCGCGGTAGGGGCGGAGCGCGGCCATGCCCATCTCCGCCGCCTCAGCCGGCGACCGAGGCCGGATCGGCATTGGCGCCGCAGACCACGACTCCGACCCGGGCGCCTGCGGGCGGCGAGAAGGCGCCGCTCAGCAGCGCCGCCAGGGCGGTGGCGCCGCCGGGCTCCGCCACCAGGCGGCAGCGGTCCCAGAGCAGCGCCTGGGCGGCACGGATCGCCGCGTCCGGCACCAGCAGCGCGGTGCCGATGTGCCGGCGCGCGACCTGGAAGGCGAGCCCGCCGATCTGTCGCGCGCCCAGGCTGTCGGCCGCCAGGCCGCCGACCGGAACCGGGACCGGCCGCCCCTCGCGCAGCGCGGCGTAGAGGGTGGCGCAGGACTCCGGCTCGACGCTGACCACCTCGACCCGCTCGTCATACCAGGCCGCCATGCCGCCGATCAGCCCGCCGCCGCCGGTCGCCACCAGCACATGCGTCAGCTCCGGCGCCTGCTCCTCCAGCTCCAGCGCCAGCGTGCCCTGGCCGGCCAGCACCTCGGGCTGGTCATAGGCATGCACGATCAGCGCCCCGGTGGCGGCGGCGCGCGCCTCGCTGGCCAGCCGGGCCTCGTCATAGGCGGCGCCCCCCTGCAGCAGCTCGGCGCCATAGGCGCGGATGCGCGCCAGCTTGGCCGGGCCGGTGATCTCGGGGACGAAGATGGCGGCCGGCACGCCGAGCGCCTGCGCGGCATAGGCCACCGCCGCGCCATGGTTGCCGCCGGAGGCCGCCACCACGCCGGCGGCGGGGATTTCGGCCGAGAGCAGCCGGTTGAAGGCGCCGCGCGGCTTGAAGGAGCCGGTCGCCTGCAGCAGCTCCAGCTTCAGCGTGACATCGCAGGGCGCCCCGGTGTCATGGGCGGAGAGGCGCAGCAGGGGGGTGCGGCGGATATGCGGGGCGATGCGGGCGGGGGGGGGGCGGGGGGGCCCCCCCCCCCCCCCCGGCAGGAGGCTCCGCCACATCCCGCGCACCACCTCGGACACGGCGACGAAGCGAAGGTCCGGCCTGACGCGGCCCCTCACGCCCTTCTCCAGCGCCGGGAAAGGCGGGCAATGCAGGGCGGTGACGAACGGCACCGGCAGCCGGTGCGCCGCGAGCAGCGGCAGGGCGTGCAAGGAATTGTTATGCACCACGTCGAACCCGCCCCGCGCGATGCTCGCCATGATCTCCGCATAGGCGCGGCGCTCGCGGAGGGCGGTGAGCCTGGCGGCGAAGGGCGTGGCCGGCGTCCCCGTCGCGGGGCAGACGCAGCAGGGCTCGAGCGCCACGTCCGAGGCCTCGGCGGCGAACAGGGTGACATCATGGCCCCGCGCCAGAAGATGGCGTGCCAGGAGATGGGTATGCATCTCCAGGCCGCCGGCGAAGGGCTCGGCGATCGGATACTTCAGGTGCGCGATGAGCGCGATCCTCAGGCGCGGCGGAAGTCCGTCGAGGCTTTCCATCATGACGTCGGGAGGGGGTGGCAGGGATTCGCAGGGGAGGAGGGGCGCTGGCCCGTCAAGGGAGGGGGGCGCGTCAGTCACGTGGGGAAGGATCCCGCCGGATGGCGCGCCAGGCGCCTGAACCAGCCTGCTTCCATGGCGGCACGTCCTGTCTGGGCACGCTTTGTCTCCTGCGGAACGGCGTTCCCATGCTCAACGCCGCAGGGTGGAGGAGGTTATTGCCGCGCCAGAGCCCGCCACGCCGCGCAGCCAGGGAGAGCGGCCGGCCGCTCATGGTCAGGCCCAAGCCACAGCGGGATGTGATGACGGAACGGCGTCGATCTCCGTCGGGGTCGCGACGTTATGGTCCGGCGGCCAGATCCAGATGGAGGCGAATCCCATGAAGGCACTGACTTGGCACGGGAAAGGCGACATCCGTTGCGAGAGCGTCCCGGACCCGAGGATAGAGGATGGGCGTGACGCCATCATCAAGGTCACTTCCTGCGCCATCTGCGGCTCGGACGTCCATCTCTACGACCACGTCATTCCTTCGATGGAGAAAGGGGATGTCCTCGGGCACGAGACGATGGGCGAGGTGGTCGAGGTCGGCCGCGACAACCACAAGCTGAAGGTCGGCGACCGCGTGGTCGTGCCCTTCACCATCGCCTGCGGCGAATGCTTCTTCTGCCGGAAGGGCTTCTTCTCCGGCTGCGAGCGTTCCAACCCGAACCGTGAGAAGGCCGCCAAGCTCTGGGGCAACTCCCCCGCCGGCCTGTTCGGCTACTCGCATCTCCTGGGCGGCTTCGCGGGCGGACAGGCCGAGTATCTGCGCGTGCCCTATGCCGATGTGGGGCCGATCAAGGTTCCGGACGGGATGACGGACGAGCAGGTCCTGTTCCTCTCGGACATCTTCCCGACAGGGTACATGGCCGCCGAGTTCTGCGATCTGCGGGGCGGTGAGACCGTGGCCATCTGGGGTTGCGGGCCGGTCGGCCAGTTCGCGATCCGCAGCGCCTTCCTGCTGGGCGCCGAGCGCGTCATCGCGATCGACACGGTTCCGGAGCGCCTGGAGATGGCGCGGCAGGCCGGCGCACTCGTCCTCGATTTCAAGCAGGATGACGTCTACGACCGGATCATGGAACTGACAGCGGGCCGCGGCGCGGATGCCTGCATCGACGCGGTGGGCACGGAGGCGAGCGCCACAGGCTCGCTGGATGCGGTCCTGGACCGCGTGAAGGTCGCGACCTTCATGGGCACCGATCGTCCCCATGTGCTGCGGCAGGCCATCCATTGCTGCCGCAACTTCGGCATCGTCTCCATCGTCGGCGTCTATGGTGGGTTGCTGGACAAGATCCCCATGGGATCGGCCATCAACCGCGGCCTGACCTTCCGCATGGCGCAGACACCGGTGCAGCACTACCTGCCCATGTTGCTGGAGCGGATTCAGAAGGGCGAGATCGACCCTGCCTTCGTCATCACGCACACCGCGCCGCTGGAGGAGGGGCCGGGCCTCTACAAAACCTTCCGCGACAAGAAGGATGGCTGCATCAAGGTTGTCCTCAAGCCGTGAAGTCTGCTGCCTGTCCGGCGCTCGATGCCACCGGACAGGCCTGCCTCACCTGCCGCTTTCTGTCCGAAATCACCACGATCAAGTTCATCGGCGGCTGATGAAAAGCCGTGGGACTGCTGGCTGGAAGCCGCGGTCGGGCAGGGCGGCTGAAAGCTAAATGCTTGAAAAGACTGGCGGACCCGATACGATTCGAACGTACGACCTTTGCCTTCGGAGGACAACGGTATCGGGCTTTCTGGAGTTTTCCTGAGATGGCCGGAGCTTTCTAAGGCGCTGATTCCGAACGGGAATGGTATCACGCGCCATCTCGGGAAATTTCCCGCCTATTCCCCGATTTCCGTTTCCGTGGTGACTCCCTGGTGACACTAGAAGCCCAGGGCAAAGGTCGTCATGGCGAAGCTGACCAAGCGTATCGTGGATGCCGCCGAGCCGCGGGATGCGGCCTATTTCATCTGGTGCAGTGATCTGCCGGGCTTCGGCGTGCGAGTCTTCCCCTCCGGCCGGCGGGTCTATTACGCCGACTACCGCCCTCAGGCCGGTGGCCGGAAGCGTATGTCCCTCGGGGTGCATGGCAAGCTGACGACGGAAGAGGCCAGGAGACTGGCCGTGATTACCCTGGGCAGCGTGCTGCAGGGTGAGGATCCCGCCGAGGAGCGCGCCACCCGCCGCAAGACCCTGACCATGCGGGAGTTGTGCGAGCGCTACCTGGAGGCGGCAGATAAGGGCCTGATCCTGGGCAAGCGGGGCGCGGCCAAGAAGGCGACGACACTGGTCTCTGACCGGAGCCGGATCGCCGCGCACATCCTGCCGCTGCTGGGCAATCGGAAGGTGTCGGACCTGACCCGGACGGACGTGACGCGGTTCATGCGGGACGTGGTGGCCGGCAAGGCGGCGCGGGACATCAAGACCGGCAAGCCGCATGGGCGCTCCATCGTGGAGGGCGGGAAGGGGGCCGCGACCCGCACCATGGGCCTGCTGGGCGGTATCCTCTCCTTCGCCGTGTCCGAAGGAATCATTCAGGCCAATCCTGTGCATGGCGTAAAGCGGCCCGCCGACAACCGCCGGCGCCTGCGTCTGACCCCGGAGACCTATCGCCAGCTCGGCAAGGCGCTAGAGAAGTGGGAAGCCGAAGGCGGCAGCGAGGTCGCCATCCTGGCTATCCGCCTCCTGGCCCTGACCGGCTGCCGCAGAGGCGAGGTCGAGAACTTGCGCTGGGCAGAGGTGGACCTGCCCGGCCAGGCGCTGCGGCTCGCGGACAGTAAGGAAGGCGCCTCGGTGCGCCCGATCGGCAAGGCAGTGGTGGATCTGCTGGAAGGGCTGGGCCGGAGCGGGCCCTACGTCTGCCCCGGCCGGGAGCTTGAGAGACCCTATGGCGGACTGACCGGGGCGTGGCGCCGACTGGTCAAGGAAGCCGGGCTGGAAGGGGTGACCCCGCATACCCTGCGCCATGGCTTCGCCTCCATGGCCGCCGACCTGGGGTACAGCGAGCCGACCATCGCCGCGATGATCGGGCATTCCTCCGGAACCATGACGGGGCGGTACGTGCACCACCTCGATGCCGTGCTGGTGGCAGCCGCGGATCGGGTCGCATGGGAGGTGTGGTCAGCGATGGGAGGTGCGGGAGCCTAGGGTAGGCAAAACAGCGTTCCAAGCGTTCCAGCGTTCCACATCGGCCAAAATCAATGCGTTACGTGGAACACTAGCGATCCGCGTCAGCGTTCCGGGAACGGTGATCAGCGTTCCCATCCAGCGTGAGAGGGTTGAGGCATATTTTGACATTGCAAGCCATGACATGCGGCGCTAAATGAGCACCACGCCGCCGTCGCATAGATCTACGGTTCAGCGATGACGGCATACAGAAGGGCGCCTGCGGGCGCCCTTTTTACGTTCAGGGTGAGCGAATGGATCGCGTGGCCGTATTCGTGGACGCTGGCTACCTCTTTGGAGCTGGTAGCACCGCACTTGCCGGCAGCAAGCAGCCTCGGCATCTACTGCAAGTAAAAGAGGATGTGGCCATTTCGCTGTTGCGGGATCTTGCCAAGTCAGTCGCTGGCATGCCGCTGCTTCGTGTCTACTGGTATGACGGCGTTACGCCCAAGGGGCCGACAGCCGACCACAAACGGCTCGCTGCTCTATCTGACGTAAAGCTTCGACTTGGCTTTATCAACAGCAGCGGACAACAGAAGGGTGTTGACAGCCTGATCGTGACCGATCTGGTCGAACTTGCCCGCAATCACGCAATGGCAGATGCTGTCGTTGTGGCAGGTGATGAAGACGTTCGCATTGGCGTGCAGATTGCACAGAACTATGGGGTGCGCGTCCACATTCTTGGCGTCGGACGGTCAAGAAGCAACCAGAGTCCTCAGCTCATTCAAGAAGCTGACACGGCCCATGAGTGGTCAGCAGAGGTTATTCAGAAATTCCTCTTGGTTTCGCCAAACTTAGCTGCATCGGCTGCCGATGCTGATATCACAAAGCCGATTGAAATCGTTCCTGAACATTCTCCGCCCAGCCGTAGTTTGGATCAACGATCTACCATACAAGACTGTGCGAAAGAATTCGCTGCATTATTAAATGCGCAAGATGTAGAAATTATTATTGAAACCTGGGAGGAATATTCTCGGGTTCCAAGCCAGATATATGGAAGACTGTTGGGAACCACCCGAGACCGCATCGGCCGAATGTTAGAAGGCAATGAAAAGGGTATCCTGCGGAGCCATTTCATGGCTGAGGTAAGGCTGCGCAGGGCAGGCTAAAGTGAAGGCGCCCGCTCGTCCCACCACGGCGGGCTTTGTGTTTGATTGTGACTGCCGTGGCAGCCATGGACGGTTAGGTGTCCTTTGCGAGGGCAAGCACCCTCTGCACCTCCGAGCGGATGGGCGCATATTCAAACTTCTTGCCAAGCAGCACGCAGATCTTCGCAACCGGGTCAACTAGCTTGAAGATGTTCGCAAGATCTTCGTCGGCGATTGTATGAGAGGTGACAATCGGAGAAGGAATTAAGTAGCCAACAGGAAAGCTCAGCAGAAAGCGGTCCAAATCTTCGTCAAAGTGCTCAAGCGCATTTCGGAGGTGTCTCCACTTCAAAGGCGAACCATCTTCCACATTAAACAACTCACGAAGTTTCTTCCCACGAGTGGCCGCTAGCTCATTTTCAATGGGCTTTGTCGGAAAGAAGAAGCGGGATAGCGCGGCTGCATGCGTTAGGGCTTCCTGAATACCTGCGAAGATGGTCGCATCAGGCGCCTCCACTTCAGCCAAGATCTCGAACTCTTGGAATGCGGCTTCTGACCGAGAAGCTGAGTAAGCGATTGAGTGGGCGAAAAACGCAACGTGCATCGGCAGGATGCCGCCATGCTCCCGAGCTGTGGATTCCGATCTACTTCTGATTTCATCTTTAGATAGAACATCACGCGGCATAGTCGAACTCCTGCTCGGGGTGGAGTCTCTGATCAGGTGCGGCTTCGGTCCTGCGCTATGCCTTCCTCAACCTCACCCCCGCCCCACCCCCGTTCTCCGCGATGAACTCCACCCCGGCGGCCTCGAGGGCGGCGCGGATGGCGGTGAGATTGTTGGCATGAGGCGATCGCCTACCTGCCTCGAAATCCACAACGGTCATGCGGGAGACCTTCGCCGCTTCCGCTAGCTTGGCTTGGTTCCAACCCACCATGCCCCTGGCGCCCCTACACTGGGCGGCGGAAATAGAGCTTTCTGCCAATAATCTATCTTTCTGTTTGACATCGCCTGTTTGTCGAGCATTATGCACGACATCTGGCCGTATGCCAGACAAAAGCGACCGAAAGCGCGGGCTGGACCCCCATGCCTTCGGCCTAACCACCACCTGTTCCTATGGAGAACCGGCAATGGCTACGTGCGCCGATAGCACACTCGCGCCTACCCGCAGAAGAAGACTGCCCGCCAAGGTGCGTCAACTTGACGCACCCGACCGCGCCCGCATCAAGGGCCTGATCGCGCGATTGATTGACCTGCTCGACGCCTACGACGCGCCGATGGCCGACATGGAGCCGGACCACGACGGCGAGCTCGAAGCTGAGGAAGCCTCGGAACAGCCGGTGCGGCACCCTACGGTGAGCAAGGTCATCCGGTTCCCCAGGCTGCGCCGCCCCCGTATCGACTGGAGCACCCCCGCCCAGCGGGAAGCCGCCGAGCTGGCCGCGCTGCCGGTGGTTTCGCACCGCCGCGGTTCCAAACCCCTCCGCACGGTGATCGAAGGCGAGGTGGCGCGATGAGCCGTCCGATTCCCTTCCGCGCTGCCCCGGCGCAAAAGCCCTACCGCCCCTGCCTCCTGCGGCGCTCCGCCGTTAAACGGACGCTTGCCGATCCTGGCGACCGGGCCATCCGTGCCTGCATCGTCGCCTGTTCCGCCCTCTTCCTGGCCTGCGCTGGCCTGGCGGTGACGCTGTGAGCCGCGGGAGAAGAGGCGTCATGATCGCCGCAGTCTTGGCGCCGGTGGCCGTCGTGCCGTCCGTCATCCTGGGGAATTCCCACGCCGACGCCGAACTGATCGCCCTCTGCCAGCGTGTCCTCAATATTGAGGACACATGGGATCGGCTGTTCGAACTGGAGTGCGCGGCGGACGAGGCCGGCGACAAGGTGGAGCGCGACCGCTTCGGCGATGCCCAGCGGGCGCTGGTCCCAGAGATGAGCGAGACCCTGGCCGCCCTGCACGAGATCCCGGCGCAGACGACGGCCGGGCTGGTCTGGAGGGCGCACGTCATGCGCCGCCGGGTACAGGCCGCTCTCGACGGCGACGCCCTCAATTCTGAGGAGGAAGCCGTGCGGAGCCTCACCGAGGATGTCCTCCGGCTGCTGGGAGGCGGGGCATGAGCCGCCACACCCCGCCCGCGACGCATCGCTGCGCCTGGTGCCGGGAGGTCTTCGACACCGTCGCCGAGCGGAAGACCCACGAGCACCTGCTGCATAAGGCCAACATTGTGCGCGACCAGGAGGCCGAGGCGCTGGCCAAGATGCAGCGCTACCACGCCGACCGGATGGCCGTGGAACGCGGCCGGGAGCCGGCGCCGTGATGGCTGTGGCAAGACCGGCGCCGTGATGGCTGTGGCAACAGGGGCATCGGGGCGGCCGTGGACCACCTCTAGAAAACTTAAACCTCCACATCAGTGACGGTTTCTATTGTGTCGCGGCGGGCCATGGGGTAGCTGGATCATATGGCCCGCCCTCGGAAGGATTCGCCCTCGGACACCTTCACCTCCACCGAGCTTGCGGTGGCCGGGGGGACCACGCCGCGCAATTTCGCCTTGCTGGTGAGCAAGGGGCTCGTCCCCAACTCCGAGATCGGTGGGGGCTACGCCAGCAGCAGGGCTTGGCGTGTCAGCGCACTGGGCGCCATTGCGATGACGGGCGCGCTGTACAGGGGCGGGATGGAACTGCTTCCCGCTGCGCGGCTGGCCGGACTTGTCGTGGGGGAGTTCGAAGAGGACCGGGGAATACTTCCTACTCGGTTGACGGATTATCTTCACAAGCCTCTCAACCCCCGATCTCCCTACTACCCATGGGGGGACGATGAGGTGTCGGCGGAGCAGGTTCGGTTCCTCATCAATGATGACTTCTGGCTCCATCACATGCTGCGAACCAGGACCGATATCTACCGTCCGCGCACCACCCTGGAACATGACCTGCACATTGAGATCGTGGATCGCCAGTACGTGTTCTCCCGCTATGGGCGCGCTGGCGATGACAACGTCCGCTTGGCCTCCGGAACGGGCAAGTACACAGCGTATCCCGAGTATCGGATCATCGGATGGGAGCGAGGAAGTGACGCCGAGGTTCGCAACATCAGCGGCGAGGTGAGGAGCCTCGACTTTCATCGCGACCAAGGAACTCGCGCTCAGATGCAGCGCATTGAGAAGGAGTTCATCGCGGCAAGGGAGAACGCGATCAGCACTCTGTCGATCAATGTCTCTCTGGCGATCCGCAACGCGCTCGATGCAATTCATGAGCATCGGGGCGAGCCAGTGTTCGAGAATCTCATCTCATCCAAACCGGAGATTAGCGGCCGGACGATCGCTTCCCACCCCTCGTGGGACTTGCCGCAATCAGGCGAGGAAGATCCACCGGATACCTCCTAACCAACTCCTGAATTCCCGAGCCCATCCCTCTGATTTGAAGGAGAACGAACATGACTGAACTGCCGAAGTTCCGGGAGAATTACTATCGACAGGAAGCCACACTCTACCTCTACCAGAAGCACGGTTTGAAGGTGGCTGTCGGGACACTGGCGAAACTGGTCACCACCGGTGGTGGACCGCGCTACTTCAAGATGGGCCGCTCGCCGTTGTATCCGAAGCAGGAGTTGGACCGCTGGGCGCTTGAGAAGCTCGGCAAGCTGCGCACCAGCAGCAGCGACGCGGGGTAGGGAGGGTCTAGGCGGAGAAAAGCAGGCAGATCGACTGGACACCGATCTCCTACACGCCTCCGCCGGTCTCGACAACTACCATTTCTGAGACACGAAAGTCGGAGAAAATCAAAACATGAGCCATCGGCTCTTGGCGCCCGAAGTGCGCCCTGATGACAAGCGCATCCGCTTGCTTGAAGTGCCTTGCGCGAACGATCCGGACACGCCGCGCGCGGCGTTGCTGATCCCGGATGCGATGAACCGGCGGCCGGCGCTGCGGTTCTTCGCCTCCGTGGCCGCGGCCATCGCGGCGAAGCGCGTGCTGGAGGGTGGGCGATGAACGCACCCGTCAACATCCGCAAGCGCGCCGAGATCGAGCTGACCATCGACAAGATGATCCAGGCTGGCGAAGGCTTCCGTGCACCGCTGTTGCGTGCCGCCGCTGATGGCCTGATCGCGGTCACAATCTCGACGCGCGGCTCGCCGGTTCCGGCGAATCTGCTGAAAGCGAAGAAGGCGACCTGCGTCTTGCTCGCCGACGATCATCCTTCGGCCACCGGGCCGGATCGCTGGGAACAGGCGAAGACGCTGCTCCGGTGGTCGGAGATGGTCGTCCTGCACGCCGCCGGCGGCCAGGATCGGCACTACATCCTGGCCGTCATGCTGACCATGATCACCGGGCGCGTGGTGCTGGTTGAAATGCAGGGACAGCACCATGACGCGTGGCGGGCCCTGGCACTGACCATGATGGATGGGCGCCGCATTCTCAGCATCGTGGTGCCGCCCGGTGATGTGCATCCCCGGCCCGGCGCGCCTGAGGGAGTGACGATCCAGTGAGCGCACTCACTCCCGCTACCCGCGAGCGGCTGGTGAAGATCCTTGGCTTGCTCGGCAGCGATATCGACGGCGAGCGTGCCGCTGCGGCACTGGCCGCGCATCGGCTGATCCAGAAATCCGGCACGACCTGGGAGGCGCTATTGGCAACGAGCTTCGTGTCCGTCGCTCCGGTACCGCCCCCGCCGCGCCCGTCGTCGCGAAAGCACCGTGGCTTCTCGGAGAGCGGCCTGCGCGATGCGCTGCGTGACGTTGCCGTGCAAAGCCTGAGCAAGCACCTGCATCTGCTGACTGCCGAGGAGCAGTCCATGGCCCGCACGGTCATCGATGCCGCCTGGGGTGTCGATTCGGGCCGATGGAACAAGCACTGGCAGCAGAAGTTCGATTATCTGAGTGCCGTCATTCGCCGACGCAAAGAGGAGGCCGCGGCGTGATCAGCGCGCAGGATCTCGCCGGCCGCCTCGCCCTGCGGAAGTATCGCCGCTCCTGGCGCGGTGACTGCCCGGCCTGTTCTTATCACGGCGCGTTCAGCCTGCGCGGCGATGGCGACAAGGTTCTAGTCCATTGCAGCAACGGCTGTGACCGCGAAGCACTGGCCGATGCGATCAGCCGCGTCGCCGGCGGCGACTGGCAGCGACCGGAGCCGGAAACGCAGTCGGACGCCGACAAGAAGCGCAAGCGGCAGGAGGCCGCGCTGCGCCTCTGGAGCAGCAGCATCTCCGCCCCCGACACGCTGGTCGATCGCTACCTGGCCGGCCGCGGGCTGCCGGGGCTGGCCGCCTCCGCCGCCCTGCGATTCCGCCAGGACGTGCATCATCCGGAGGGCGGCAGGCTGCCTGCCATGGTCGCGGCGGTGATGGATGCCGGCGGGGTGATCATTGCCGCCCACCGGACCTTCCTCAGTGCGGAGACCGGCGGCAAGGCCAGCGTCACCCCTAACAAGGCCAGCCTCGGCCCGGTCTGGGGCGGCGCCATCCGCCTTGATCCCGTGGCGCCGGAGCTGGTGATCGGCGAAGGCATCGAATCCTCGGCCTCCGCCGGCCGGCTGCTGCACCTGCCCGCCTGGGCCGCGATCAGCGCCGGCAACCTGGAGAAGGGCCTGGTGCTGCCGCCCGCGGTGCGCAGCGTGGTCATCGCCGCCGATCGCGACCTGCCTGGCCAACGGGCCGCCTGGGCCGCGGCGGAGCGCTGGCGGGCCGAGGGCCGCACCGTGCGCGTGGCCCTGCCGGACGAGCATCCCGACTTCAACGATCTGCTGCGCGCCCGCCAGCCGGCGCAGGAGGCAGTACATGCCTGAAGGGTTCACCATCCTGACCGACAAGCCGCAGCAGGACGAGGAAGAAGGCCGCACCGGCCAGCGACAGCAGATTGTTGATGCGGTGCTGGATGCCGGCGTTCTGTTCTGGCGCGATCCGGACTGGAACACCTTCGCCACGGTGAAGGGGCAGCGCGGCGAGATCGCCCGCTTCCGGGTCCGGACCAAGGCCTTCGCCATGCTCGTCCGCAGCATCTATGCCAAGCGCCACCCGACCCGCAGCGGCCATCCCGGCAGCGTCAGTGACAAGGCCCTATCCGAGGCCCTGCCAGCGCTGGAGGCCATGGCGATCAACGAAGCGCCGCGGCTGCACGAGGTGCGGGTGCTGCGGGACAAGGGCGTCATCTGGCTCGACCTCGGCAACGAAGACTGGCAGCTCGCCCGCATCGATGCCAGCGGCTGGCGGATTGTCGCCTCGGCCGATGTGCCGCTGGTCCGCCCGGTCGGGGTGCGGGCGCTGCCGGTGCCGGCGGCCGATCCTGACGCGCTGACGAAGCTGCGGCGGTTGCTCAATCTGTGGGTGCCGCGCAATGCCGCAGGGCAGGAGGATCTGACCGACCTGCGGCTGGTGGTCGCCTGGCTGCTGGCCGCGCTCTACCCGTCCGGGCCCTATCCGGTTCTGGCGCTCGATGGTGAGCAGGGCAGCGGCAAGAGCACAGCCAGCAAGATGCTGCGGCGCCTGGTTGATCCGAACATGGCCGAGCACCGCGCCACGCCGCGCAGCGAGGATGATCTGCTGATTGCCGCGCAGAACGGCCGCATCGTGGCAATCGACAATGTCAGTTACCTGGACCCCGACATGGCCGATGCGCTGTGCCGGCTGGCCACGGGTGCGGGCTTTAGCAAGCGCCGGCTCTATTCGGACAGCGAGGAGGTCATTGTCTCCGTTGCCCGGCCGGTGCTGTTGAACGGCATTCCCTCGCTGCTGGCCCGCGGTGACCTGGCCGACCGGGCCCTGGCCATCGCCCTGCCGCCGATTCCGGATGCCGCCCGCAAGCCGGAGGACGAGGTCTGGAAGGACTTCGACGCCGCTGCGCCGGGCATCCTGGCCCTGCTGCTGGACGGGCTGGCCCTGGCGCTGAAGCGGCTGCCGACCCTGCGCCTGTCGCGCCTGCCGAGGATGGCCGACTTCGCCCGCCTGGCCTGCGCCGCGGCCCCGGCCTTCGGCTGGACCGAGGAGGAGATGCTGGAGGCGATCGAAGGCAACCGCGCCGCCGCCGTGGCCAATGTCATTGAGGCCGATCCGATCGCCGTCGCCATCCAGTCCATCGCCACCAACCATGCCAGCCACACCGCCTGGACCGGTAGCGCCACCCGGTTGCTGGAACTGGTGAACGAGGCCGTGCCGATCGAGATCCAGAGGGAGCGGGGCTATCCGAAGGACGCCGCCCGCCTCTCCGCCCGCCTGAAGCGGGTCTCGCCGGCGCTGCGCCGGGCGGGCGTGACGGTCACGCTGCCGACCTCAGGCGGCCGGGCCGGTCGGGAGATCCGCATCTCGTTGTGGGAACAAGAGGGCGAACAGCGTTCCGAGCGTTCCCAGCGTTCCACCCCTGATAATCCAGACACTTACTTCACCGAAGCGGGGACGGCGCAGCGATCCGGGAACGCTGCGGAGCGTTCCGGGAACGCTGACGAAAGTGGCCAGTGTTACGATAAGCCATTGAATAATAAGGACCGGAACGCTGGGAACGCTCGGAACGCTGATTCGTCTACCCTAGGCTCCCGCACCTCGCCTCCGGTCTGGGAGGAAACCCTGTGACTGCCGCGGCGACCCTGCGTCGGCTGGAGGAGGCCGGCGTTGAGATCGTGGTACAGGGCGATCAGCTCCGGTTGCGGGGGCAGAAGCCGGGTGACGACCTCCTGGCTGAGGCCCGGACCCGGAAGGCCGAGATCATCCAACTCTTGTCAGAACGGGACGCCCGCGACACCGCCGCCGAACGCGCCGCCATCCAGGAGGAGCCGCCCGCACCCGAGCCATCCCAGGAACCCCGGCGGCTGATCGACGGCCTGCTGAGCGCGGGATTGCAGCGCCCGCCGTCCTGGCCCGATCCCACGTCCCGCCCGTCTCCCGGTGCCTGGTGCGGCTGCTGCGGGCGGTTCGATCCGCGGCGGGGTGGCCGGTGGTGGCGGGATCTGCGCAGCGAGCGGGATGGCGGCGCACCGGGGTGGTGCTGCATGACCTGCCATCCGCCGGCGCATCTCAGACCGGAGCAGATGGTCGAGATTCGAACGTGAAGAGCGATGACTTGGAGATGCGATCTCCGATGTATAGATTGGTCTGCCACGCGGCATGGATAAATCATGTACGTCCTGAAACCAGGGATAAAGCGGGACCCTGAGAGGCGATGGGCGCTTCCCGATCGCATTTTCTTTGGTCATGGCGCATGCCATATCCTCGCGGGTGTATTCCTGGAGGCACCACCACTCTCCGGATTTCATGCCGAGCGAATCATTCCGCGTGTCGGCTTTCCAGGTAGCCATGTGTATGTGACGGACGGTGCTGTCGCATTCGACTACCACGGATATTCCAGCCGCATGCGTCTACTGGTGCATCACTGGAAAGGGTGGTCAAGGCGCTGTCCAGGCTGGGCTTCTACCGTCGAGCGAGTGGACTTCCCCTTGCTGGACACTATCGAGCTGAACCGCCGACAGATGCGTGGTCCCGACCAGTACCTGTTTGACGCGATACCGCGAGCCCGTAGTTTCATAGAGCGAGTTAGGCACGAGCGGAATGTGGCCAAGGCAGCAGAGATTGCCCGCCTAACCTCGCTTCCTCCCGAGATTTCCTCCTAAATTCAATCGATTGCGTCGCTCTATTCCACTTGGTGCTGCCACCTGAGAACGCGTAGCGCTGCCGGACATGGCGCGCGCTTCCTCCCTGCTGGGCTCGATCAAAGCCCTGTTCTCCGCCCCCGAAAGCCGGGCGGCTTCCGGCACCCTTCGTGATCCCTGGACCGCGATCCTGCTGGGTGGCGCGGGCCCGACCGCTGCCGGCATCTCCGTCTCCGCCGAAACCGCGATGCGCTGCACGGCTGTCTACGGCGCCGTGAAGGTCCTGGCCGAGACCGTGAGCCAGCTACCCCTGCACCTGTATCGTCGTGCTGCCGATGGCGGGCGCGAACGGGCGGATGACCACCCCCTGGAATCGCTGCTGTCCGATGTGGCCAATCCCTGGACGCCGGCCAGCGAGTTCCGCCTGGTCCTGCAAACCCAGCTCTCCTTGCATGGGAATGCCTATGCCTGGATCGGGCGTGGCGAGGGCGGTGTCTCCGAGCTGATCCCGCTGGCGCCCTCCAGCGTCTCCGTTGCCCCACACGTGCTGACGCGGGAGCCGGTCTATACCGTCACCGAGGCGGACGGCACGCGCCGCAGCTACGGCCGCGATCAGATCCTGCATATCCGCGGCGTCGGCACCGGGCTCTATCAGGGTGACAGCCCGGTGGTGCAGGCCCGTGAGGCCATCGCCCTGTCGCAGGTCCTGGAGCAGTACGGCGCCAAGCTGTTCGGCCGTGGCGCGCGGCCCGGCGGCATCCTGAAGTCGCCCAGCTTCTTAACGCATGAGCAGCGCGAGGTGCTCCGCAAGAGCTGGAACCAGGACAACACCGGCAAGACGGCGATCCTGGAAAGCGGCCTGACCTTCGAGCCGTTGCAGATGTCGTCCGTGGATGCGCAGTACCTGGAGGTGCGGCGCTTCCAGCTGCAGGAGATCGCCCGCATCTGGCGCGTGCCGCTGCATCTGCTGGCCGATCTCGATCGCGTCACGCACAGCAATGCCGAGGAGCTGGGCCGCCAGTTCCTGACCTTCACGCTGCTGCCGATCCTGCGCGCCTGGACGGATTCCATCCGCGTGTCGCTGCTGACGCCGGAGGAGCGGCGCAGCGGCCTCTACGTCGAATTCCTGGTGGACGACCTGGCCCGCGCCGATCTGGCCGCGCGCTTCACCGCCTACTCCCAGGCCATCGCCGCCGGCGTGTTCAACCCGAACGAGATCCGCGCCATGGAGAACCGCAGCCCCTATGACGGCGGCGAGGTCTTCACTCGCCCCGTCAACTCCGCGCCGGTCGATCGGCAGCCAGAGGACGGCGCCGATGCTTGAGAAGTCCGCCGGCGTCGAGACGCGCTTTGCCCCCGAGGAGAGCGGCCAGATCAGCGGTTACGCCGCCGTCTGGGGCCAGCGCGATCTCTTCGGCGATGTCGTGCAGCGCGGTGCCTTCGCGAAGTCCCTGGCGGCGCACAGGACCGCCGGCACGCGCCCGCTGATGCTCTGGGCCCACGATCCGGCCCGCCCTGTCGGTGTCTGGACCGAGATCCGCGAGGACGACACCGGCCTGCATGTCACCGGCATGCTGGTGATGGACAGCACCGCCGGCCGCGACGCCCACGCCATGCTGAAGGCCCAGGCGCTCGACGGGCTCAGCATCGGCTTCAGGACGATCCGCGCCGCACCGGCCGCCGGCGGCGGGCGTGTCGTCTCCGAGATGGAGCTGATCGAGGTCTCGCTGGTCTCTCGCCCGGCTCAGGCCGCAGCGCGCGTCGCCAGCGTCCGCTCCGCTCCCATCCCTCCCGCGGCGGCCGGGCTTGCCGCCTTCATCCGCCGGTGCGCGGACAAACTGAGGAAACCGTGATGCCAAACTTCGCATCGCCGGGCGTCGATCCGCGCACCGGCTGGGAAACGCGTGAGGCCCACGACGGGCAGGAGCAGGGCGAGGTCAACGACCTGGCCGAGATCCGCTCCGCCGTGCAGGGCTTCACCACCAGCGCCGATCAGCGCTTCGGCCAGCTCGACAGCGCCATGACCGAGATCCGCTCGCGCCTCGACCGCACCGAGACCGTGCTGCGCCGCCCCGGCATCGGGCTGGAGACGCGGCAGGAGCCGGAGGTCGAGACGCGCGCCTTCGCCACCTTCCTGCGCCGTGGCCGCG
This sequence comes from Teichococcus aerofrigidensis, assembly GCF_054073225.1. Lineage (NCBI taxonomy): Bacteria > Pseudomonadati > Pseudomonadota > Alphaproteobacteria > Acetobacterales > Roseomonadaceae > Roseomonas > Teichococcus aerofrigidensis. The sequence continues at coordinate 38,493 of NZ_JBSXMU010000003.1, read as the reverse complement.
AGGCCCTGGAAGCGCCGGAGCTGCGCACCCTCCGCGTCAGCGACGACACCGCCGGCGGCTATCTGGCGCCCGACCAGTTCGTCGCCGAGCTGCTGCGCAACGTGGTGCAGTTCTCGCCCGTCCGCTCCGTAGCTCGTGTGGCCAGCACGGCGGCCGGCGCGGTTCTCCTGCCCAAGCGCACCGGCGGGATGACGGCGCAGTGGGTCGGCGAGATCCAGCCCCGACCCGAGACCACCGTGACCTTCGGGCAGAACCGGTACGAAGTGCGGGAAATCGCCTGCTGGGTGGATGTCTCGAACGCCATGCTGGAGGACAGCGCCTTCGATGTGGCGGCGGAGCTGTCCTTCGAGTTCGCGGAGGAGTTCGGCCGGGCCGAGGGTGCGGCCTTCGTCAACGGTGACGGCGTGCTGCGGCCCTTCGGTTTCATGACGGACCCCACCATCCCGACCGTGGCCAGCGGCAGCGCCGCGACCTTCGGCGCCGACAGCCTGCTGGATCTCTATCACGCCATCCCCTCCGCCTACCGGGCGAATGCGGTGTGGGCCATGAACAGCAACACCCTGGCCCAGGCCCGCAAGCTCAAGGACACGACGGGCAACTACCTGCTGGCCACCGCGGGCATCGCCGGCGCCATGGCCACCACGCTGCTGGGCCGCCCGGTGGTGGAGATGCCCGACATGCCGGACGTGGCCGCCGGTGCCACGCCGGTCGTCTTCGGCGATTTCGGCCAGGGCTATCGCATCTTTGACCGCGTCGCCCTGTCCGTGCTGCGCGACCTGTACAGCCAGGCGACCAACGGGATGACCCGCTTCCATGGCCGCCGTCGTGTGGCGGGTGGCGTGGCCAAGGCCGAGGCCCTGCGCAAGCTGCGCATCGCGGTGAGCTGAGGAAGGAGAGCGACCATGCGTGACCTGTCCCACAACATCAGCCCCGCCCTGGCCCTGCCGCCCGCGGCGCGCACGGCCACGGCCAATGGCACGGCCGTGGATCTGCTGGGCTTCGGCACGGCGGCGGTGCTGGTGGCCTTCGGCGCCTGGACCGATGGCACCCACACGCCGAAGCTGCAGGAGAGCGACAACGGCAGCAGCGGCTGGACGGATGTCGCGGCCATTGATCTGGCGGGCAGCCTGTCCGCCGTCTCCGCCGCGCCGGGCGGCAACACGGTGCAGCGCGTCAGCTACATCGGCAACAAGCGCTACATCCGGCCGGTGCTGACGGTGGCCAGCGCCACCACGGGCGCCATCGCCAGCGTGCTGGTGGTGCGCGGCAATCCCGCCTCGGTCCCGGTGGCCTGACCATGCCCTGGGCAGCGCCGCGCTTCTGCAAGACGCCGGGCCATCCGGCCTTCACGGGGCGGCGCTGCCCGGAGTGCAGCAAGGTCTGGGATCGGGAGCGCGGTTCGGCTGCCTCTCGTGGCTATGACCAGCACTGGCGACAGTTGCGCGAGGCTGTGTTGGCAGCGGAACCGCTCTGCCGGCTCTGCGCGGTCCAGGGCCGGGTCACGGCGGCCACCGAGGCGGACCACATCCAGCCCCTGCGCCTGCGGCCCGACCTGCGGCTGGTGCTCAGCAACATCCGACCGCTCTGCACCCCCTGCCACCGGCAGGTCACGGCCCGGTTCATTCGGGGGCGAGGGGGCGGGGCAAAGCCATGCGCATAGCGACCATCTGGAACCATCAGCCATGCACCCAGCGCATCAATGCGTCAGACGCATGGCCGGAGCCGGTCGACATGCATGAACTGCACGCGGGGATAGGGGGGTGCCGATCTGGGGCGCCAGACGGCTAGACCATTCCCCGCACAGCACGCGAATTCTCATTGGAAATGGGCGAACCGGGCAAAATGGAGGGTCAATCGTGAAGGGTCGTAAGCCGAAACTGGCCGTCGTCATGGGTGATGCCGCCCCGTCCGGATGCCCTGGCGCGCCGTCCTGGTTGGCACCGCACGCCGCCGCCGAGTGGAATCGCGCTGCTCCTGAGCTGCATCAGCGCCGGCTGCTGGCCCGCGACACCCTGGCCACGCTGGAAAATTACGCCGTGGCGGTCGGCACCGTCCGCGAGTGCGAGGAGACCATGCAGCGGGATGGCCGGATCATCGAGACCGAGAAGGGTCCCACTGCGCACCCGGCCTTCCGCATCCAGGCCGCTGCCATGCGCGAGGCCCGGCTATTGGCCACCGAGCTGGGCCTGACCCCGCACCGCCGCGGCAAACATGAGGAAGCCCCCAAGGCCGACCCGTGGGAGGGCATGCTGGCGTGAGTACCGCCGGCTGCCTGACCGGCTCCCGCTTCCTGGCCGGTGAGATCCCCGATCCGCTGGGCTATGGTGAGCGGGCGGTGCGCTTCGTCGAGAAGCTGCGCCACACCGAGGGCCCGCTGGCCGGGCAGCCCTTTGTTCTGCACCCCTGGCAGGCGCGCATCGTCCGCAAGGTCTTTGGCGACGTGCATCCCGAGACCGGGCTGCGCAAGATCCGCACCGTCTTCCTGCTGCTGCCCCGTGGCTCGGGGAAAACGACCCTGACCAGTGCCCTGGCCCTGCTGGGGCTGCTGGGCCCGGAGCGGGACGCCGCCGGCCAGGTGATCAGCGCCGCCGCCGACCGCGAGCAGGCCAGCATCGCCTACAATGGCGCCTCGCGCATGATCCGCGCCGATCCGCATCTGATGGCTGCGACGCGCATCGTCGATAGCCGGAAGCTGATCAGCCACCCGCGTTCGGACAGCACCTATCGGGCGATCAGCCACGAGGCCTACAGCAAACACGGCCTGAGCGTGTCCATGCTGCTGGCCGATGAAGTGCATGCCTGGCCGACGCGGGAGCTGTGGGAGGTGCTGGTTTCCTCCATGGGCAAGCGTCTCTGCCCGCTTTCCATCGTCACCACCACGGCCGGCCATGGCCGCGGCGATCTGGCCTGGGAGCTGTACGAATATGCCCTGAAGGTCGAGCGCGGCGAGGTGGAGGACGAGACCTTCCTGCCGGTGCTTTACCAGGCCCCGCACGACTGCGACTGGCAGGACGAGGCGGTGTGGCAGGCGGTCAATCCTGCCCTGGCCGCCGGCTTCCGCAGCCTGGACGAGATGCGCATGACGGCCCGCCGGGCGGCCGAGATCCCGAGCCAGCGGGAGATGTTCAAGCGGCTCTACCTGAACATCTGGGGCGACAGCGCGGCCGTCACCTGGGTGGACATGGCCGTCTATGACCAGGGCGACTGCCGGCCGGTAGAGCTATCCGACCTGGCCGGGAAGCCGGTCTTTGTCGGGGTGGATCTGGCCAGCGTGTCCGACCTGGCGGCCGTCTATGCCGTGGCGGCGGACGGGGCAGGGGGCTGGCTGGTCTGGGGCAAGCAGTACTGCCCGGCCGAGCAGTTCCGCCGCCGGGTGGCCGACAACCAGCCCTATGCCGCCTTCCAGGAATCCGGCCGGCTGGTGGTGACCGAGGGCAACAGCATCGATCAGGACCAGATCCTGCGCGACCTGGTGGAGCTGTGCGCCGAGCTGTCGGTGCAGGAGATCGCGGTGGATCGCTGGGGCGCGCTGAACTTCCTCCAGCGCCTGCAGGAGCGTCAGCTCCCCGTGGCGCAGTTCGGCCAGGGCTTTGCCTCGATGTCGGCGCCCTGCAAGGAGATCGAGCGGGCCATCCTGGGGCGGCAGTTCCAGGCCGGGCGCGACCCGGTGCTGCGCTGGAACTTCGCGAACATCCGGGTGGAGCAGGACGCGGCCGGCAACATCAAGTTCAGCAAGGCCAAGGCCATGGGGAAGATCGACGGTGCCGCCGCGGTCGCCATGGCCATCGGCCGGGCCATGGCCAACCAGTCCGGGCCGATGATCTATCAGGTCGAGGGGGCAAGGCCCGAGGGGCTGCTGTTCGTGTGACAGTCCCGTCGCTGGTGACTCTGTGGTGACACCAGCCTTACCGAGGGAACTGTCTAAGCGGCTAAGTTATTGAAAACATGGCGGACCCGAATGGATTCGAACCATCGACCTTTGCCTTCGGAGGGAATATGGCTAGCTCCGCCAAAAAGCGCAAGGAGCCGCCAATGCCCGCCTATCTCTCTGTAAACGCTAAACAATTTGAATTCCTTCTCCGCCGAAGCTACTCTTCTCCCCGCCACAGTTTTCGCCCGCGTGCTTACGTGGTGCTTACGCGAGAGGAAACGGTAGGGTCGGAGGAAGCCCATGCCTAAGCTCACTAAACGGGTCGTCGACGCCGCAGACAGTCGCGAAAAAGATTACGTCATTTGGGACGACGAGCTGCCCGGTTTCGGCCTCAGAGTGTTCGCCTCCGGCAAGCGCAGCTACGTCATTCAGTATCGGCTCGGTAAGCGATCGAGACGCTTTACGATTGGCCTGCACGGCGTCTGGACTCCCGAGCGGGCCCGCCAGGAAGCGAAGGTGCAACTGGGACGTATCGCTAAAGGCGAAGACCCTGCAGAAGAGAAGCAGCTCGACAATAGGGCGATCACGGTCAAAGAGCTGTGCGACCTCTACCTCGCCGACCTGAACGCCGGCCTCATTCTCGGAAAAGGCGGGCGCCCCAAGAAGCCAGGCACGATCGCCTCGGACATTGGCCGAATCCACCGGCACATCGTCCCCTTGCTCGGTTCCCGACGGGTGAAGGATCTGACCAAGGCCGAAGTCAACAAGGCCATGAAGGACATCATGGCGGGCAAGACGCGCCTCGTTGCCAAGACGAAGAAGCTGCGAGGAAAATCGATCGTCAAGGGCGGAGCAGGGACGGCTACCCGTACGATCGGCCTGTTCGGCGGAATTCTCACCTACGCCGTGGATGCTGGCATTATCGAAGTGAACCCTGCCCACGGTGTGCGGCGACCGAAGGACAGCGTCCGCGCTCGGAGGCTCAGCGAGGCCGAATATCGCGTGCTTGGCCAGTTGCTCGCTAAAGCGGCCGAAAACGAGAAATATGAGGTTTCGGTCGAATTGATCCGCCAGCTTGCGCTGACCGGCTGCCGCCGAACCGAAATGGTCACTCTGACTTGGGCAGAAGCTGATACCGATTCAAGCTGCTTGCGACTGACGGACAGCAAAGAGGGAAGGTCGATCCGCCCAATCGGCCTGCCCGCCGTGGAATATCTTGAGAAGCGCCGGAAAGTGAGAGCAGGCACCTACGTCTTCCCGGGACAAGGAGGTGATAACGCTTTCGGAAGCTTGCCGAACCATTGGGAGCAGATATTCGACGATACGCCGCTCGCCGACATCACGCCTCATGTCCTGCGACATAGCTTCGCCAGCATCGCAAATGATCTTGGTTTCACGGAGGTCACCATCGCTGCTTTGGTTGGTCATTCGAAGGGCTCCGTCACCAGCAACTACATTCACACGCTCGACACGGCACTGATCATGGCCGCCGATACCATCTCCGGCTACATCCAGGGCCTCCTGGACGGCATTGAATTCAAGCAGACGGCCTATGCCGTGGATCGGGATTCTCGCCGCGCAGCACTCGCTCGCTTCTTGCAACAGGCTGCTGCACCGGACGCCGCCGGCGCGGCAAATGACGAGCAACGCGCCGCGGCATAATGCGTAGCAAGTGGCAGTCGTACTCTAGAACGGGGAATGCCGCCCCTTGCATGTCAGAAAAACCTGCCTTATTTTCTGACACATGAAAACGGTAAACGCCTCAGTCCCCGACCGGGTCATGAAACGCGTCCGCGCTAGCGGACGTGGCAGCGTTTTCACGCCTAGCGACTTCCTCACAGTTGCCGCCCGCTCCTCTGTCGATCAGGCACTTTCTCGATTGGTGAAGGGCGGACAGCTCCGGCGGCTTGCACGTGGGCTCTACGACTTTCCCAAGCTGCACCCGAAACTTGGGGCGTTGTCACCCGCGCCGGACGATGTCGCCCACGCTCTTGCGCGGGAGACCGGCTCGCAGGTGCAGATCGCCGGAGCGCGCGCAGCGAACGCGCTCGGCCTTTCGACCCAGGTTCCGGCACAAAGCACTTATCTGACCGACGGCCCGTCGCGGCGCGTCGTGCTGGGAAAGCGCATCGTCGACCTTCGCCACGCCTCGCCCAAGCATCTGATCGCACCGGGCAGCCCCGCCGGGACGGTGGTTCAGGCGCTTCGTCATGTCGGCCCCGTTCGGGCGGCTGACGTCGCGCAGGTCGCGGCGCACCGGCTTTCGGCCAACGACAAGAAGACGTTGGCCTCAACCGCCCTTCAAGCGCCCGCCTGGATGCGGCCCACGCTCGTCTCGATTGCCCACGCAGCGGTGGCCGATATCGATGGATGATGTCGCTCGCCTTCCCACCGACGATCGCGCAGCTCTCTTCGGGGAGACCGGCGCCCGGCGGGGCGTCGCCAATACGATCATCGAAAAGGACTTCTGGGTATGTTGGAGCCTGAAGCGCCTGTTCGGTCTACCGAAGGGCACCACTGCAACCCTCGTTTTTAAGGGCGGCACGTCGCTCTCAAAGGCATTCAACGGTATTCGCCGGTTCTCCGAGGACATCGACTTGTCGTTCGACCGTGCCGAACTCGGATACACCGGCGAGCGCGACCCCGATAAGGAGGGGATCAGCAAGAAGCAGGCGGCTCGGCTGATCGACGACCTGGTCAGCGATGTCGAGCAGCACATCGCCGAGAAACTTCTCCCAGCGCTTCGCGCCGCGATCGTCGGCCAACTCGGCGAGCCGACCGAAAGCGAGTGGTCGCTAGAGATAGACGCCGGTGACGCGCAGACCGTCAACTTCCACTATCCGACCGCGCTCCCTGCCGCCGAATACGAAGGCATGGCCTACATCACGCCGCGCGTAAAATTCGAGCTCGGCGCGCGCGGCGATCCCTGGCCGACCGAGGAAAAAGTCATACGCCCCTACGCGGCCGACGACTATCCGGACTTCTTCACCGATGCCGACACCAGCGTAACGGTGCTGTCAGCGCGGCGGACTTTCTGGGAAAAGGCAACCGCTCTCCATGCGGAAGCGCATCGCCCCGCCGCGTCACCGACGCCGCAGTATTTCTCTCGGCACTACTACGACCTCGCCATGCTCCTCGACACGGATGAGGGCCAAGCCGCCGTTGCCGACTTCAATCTACTGGCGCAGGTCGCGCATCACAAAACCACCTTCTTTCGTTCGAACTGGGCCAGCTACGATAAGGCTCGGCCAGGCACACTCCGGCTGACGCCGACCGACGCGCGCGTGAAAGACCTGAAAGCAGATTATCGGGCGATGGCGCCGATGATGTTTGACCAAACACCGCCGTCATTTGACGATATACTAGAAAAAATTGCTGCACTCCAAGACGTCATTAACAGCTAAGTAGGCACTCGCCCCGGGGGAATGCTCATCAACGCCCTTCGATCCTTTGACCGAGACCATGGCAACGTTCGCGCGCGGACAGGCGTAGGCTATGAGCGCTAGTTACCCGACCAGAATTATTCTGGCCTTTCGGAGCGGCGGAGTGTGCGCATTTCCGAATTGCGGCAAGCACCTCACCTACGACGCCCAGGTGGGAGACGATACCTATGTCGGCGAGGCCGCGCACATCCGTGGTGAGAAGCCGACCGCTGCCCGTTATGACGCGTCGATGACCGATGACGAGCGCGATAACGTCCGGAACCTCATCTATCTATGCACCGATCACCACACGATCATCGACAAGGTCGAGGCCGATTGGCCGACCGCGACCCTTCTGCAACTGAAGGAGAGCCACGAAAAGCAGGTCCGGCAAGCCATGGAAGAGGCCTTTGCTGACGTCGCCTTCCCCGAATTGCAGAACGCCGTCTCTTGGGTTGCGAGCCAAGCGCCGGCCCCAAATGGCTCTTTCGATCTCCTCGCTCCGGAGGAGAAGATCAAAAAGAACGCGCTCTCGAATGGATCTCGTCACATCATCGCCGCGGGACTGACCTCGCGCGCCACCGTTGCCGAGTATGTTGAAGCGGAAGCTCAACTCGATCCTGACTTTCCTGAGCGGCTGAAGGCCGGCTTCCTTGAAGAATATTATGCTCGCCGGAAAGAGGGCCATAAGGGCGACGAGCTTTTCGAGTTGATGTGCGCCTTTGCCCAGCGCGGTCTGCGTCGACAAGCCGATAAGACCGCAGGCATCGCTGTTCTCATCTATCTCTTCGAAATCTGCGACGTGTTTGAGAAATGATTCTTCCGACCAAACATATCCCGCAGAACGAGGCGCTGATCGGCGTCGGCGCCACGCTGCTCGCGCATCTCAGCATGCCCATGACCGTTTCGGGCCTGTGGGAGCGTCTGCGCACGGAACCGAACGTCGGGAACTTCGAGCGGTTCGTGCTGGCATCGAACCTCCTCTATCTGATCGGTGCGATCGAGATCCGGGACGGCCTTATCGTCAGGACCGCCTCATGATCAGAGCCGTTCGCGCCAACCAGAAAGGCTTTCACACCGCGTTCCTTCAGCCGGGTGTCAATCTTATCCTGGCCGACCGATCCACCTCGGCCGGTGATAAGGACACGACGAACGCTCTCGGCAAATCGACGCTCATCGAGATCATCGATTTCTGCCTCGCCAGCAATACCTCACCCGGAAAAGGGCTTCGCATCGAGGCTTTGCAGGGTTGGGCGTTCACGCTGGAACTCTCCCTGTCCGGCCGCGATGTCGCTGTGACGCGAGCGACCGATACACCCGGATTCTTCGCCATCGAAGGAGCCACCGACGACTGGCCTGTCCGGCCAACGCCGAACAAGGAAGGCGTTCCGGGTCTCGACGCTAAGAAATGGCGAGCCGTTCTTGCCTGGGCGCTATTCGGTATTAGCGATCTGTCGGCGGAATCCGGATACAAGCCCTCGGCGCGGTCGCTGCTTTCCTACTTCGTGCGCAACCAGACAGCCGCCTACAACATCCCCTTCAAGCATTTCGACAATCAGAAGACTTGGGACATTCAGGTCCACAATGCTTTCCTTCTCGGCCTGAATTGGGAGAAGGCCGCGACTTGGCAGCAGCTCAAAGATCAAAAGAACGCGCTCGATGCGCTCAAACAGGCGATCAAGACCGGAGCCGTCGACGGCGAACTGGCCTCGCTCGGTGAGCTCGAAGCCGAGCGCCTGCGCCTTTCAACCCAGCTTGAGCGTGAACGCGAGGCGCTGTCGAATTTTCGCGTTCTTCCGCAGTACCGTGAAATCGAGACTCAGGCGAACCTTCTGACCAGCGAAATCCATAGCCTGGTCAACGCCAATATCGTGGATAAGCGCCGGCTCGATCGCTACCGTGACTCGTTGGTGAGCGAAGACGCTCCGACCGAGGACCGTCTGGAAGCCCTTTACGGCGAAGCGGGCATCGCCCTACCTGGCGCCGTCAAGAAGACGCTGGCGGATGCGCGGGCATTCAACGCCCAGATCATCGCCAATCGCCGTGAGTTCATCGCCGGCGAGATTGCCGCGCTGGAAGCTGCCGTCAGCGAGCGTGAGACCGATATCGCGAACCTGACGGATCGCCGTGCCAACTACCTCAGCGCGCTTGCGGGACAAGGCGCGCTGGAGGAACTGACGCAGTTACAGGAGTTGCATGCAGCCACCCGGCTGAAGGTCGACGAATTGACCAACAGGATCACTCAGCTTCGTCAGATGACCACCAAGGCGGACACGATCAAGGTCGAGACCGTCGAGCTGAAACGCGCGACAACCCTCGACTATGAAGAGCGGCGTGCGCTGTGGTCCCGGGCGCTCAGCCTCTTCTCGGAATTCTCGGAGAGCCTCTACAAGTCGCCCGGCCGCCTGGTCATCGATATCGACGACACGGGCTACAAATTCGACGTCGAGATCGCGGGCAGCCCAAGCGAGGGCATTAGCAAGATGAAAATCTTCTGCTACGATCTCATGCTGATCTCGTTCGCGCGCCAGCGTGGTCTCGGGATCGACTTCCTGATCCACGACAGCACAATTTTCGACGGTGTTGACCCGCGGCAGCGCGCCCATGCTTTGGAACTTGCCGCCGCGATGGCTGCAAAACACGGCTTCCAGTACATCTGCACACTCAACACCGACATGGTTCCTGTGGGCGACTTTACGTCAGGCTTTGACTACGAGAGCCTCGTCCGCCTCCGGCTCACCGATACTGATCCGACCGGAAGCCTCCTTGGGTTCCGTTATTGAGCGAGGGGCGACATGAAGCACGATCGTGCCCATAGCGCGTCCCCAGCATGAGATCTGTGCCGTTCACCCGACCCACGCTGATCGCCGCCGTTGAGTTGCTGGAGCAACACAGCCAGGCACGGTTCAACCAGATGGTCCTCCGCCTCGGCCTGGAGGACGAGATTTCCACCAGCACCTCCCTCAGCGTCGCCAACAAGTGCGCCTTGCTAGGCCGGATCGTTGTGCAACGAGCCGAGGCCGTGCTCGACACGCTCGAAGGTAGCATGACCCTTGGCGAGGCGGTAATCCGGCAAGCCGCGCAGCTAGCGCAACAACACGCTACGCACGCTCTGCAAACGGCCTTCGCACGTGGCCTTGCGCGTGATGGATATGTTTTGACGTGGGACGACTACGGGCCGAACGCGTCCATCCGCGCGGCGCTGCCCGGCGACATCCACCTCCCCCAAACGGACGACGAGGTGCATCAGCTTCTCAAGTCATTCGGCTTCACAACTCCTCTCGGTCATCTCGAACAGGCGATCGAAGCGCATACCCGCGGCGATTGGGCGGCTTGCAACAGCCAGCTCCGGACCTTCCTGGAAAGTCTGTTCGACGACATCGCGCGCAACGTGCGACCACAGGAAGCGGGTCAACGGCCCAGCTCAGAAAACCGGCGCGCTTTGCTCGCTGAGATTGGCTTCCTTGCCACGGATCGCAACGAGTGGACCCAAGACGGCAAGAACTACGTCAACGGCCTCTTCAAAATGCTCCACACGGAGGGTTCGCATCCGGGCCTCTCGGATGAAGACCACAGCACCTTCCGCCTGCATGTCGTTCTTGTCACCGCCAGGACCTTCCTGCGGCGACTCGCCTATGGTCAGTGAGCCCGATATGGCGTTCTTTTCACAAGATCAGTTGGAAGCGATCGCCGGCGCGCTTGGCGACACTGCAGAAGGCCTGACCGGGCCGGAGATCGAGCACCTGCTTGGGTCGTGCAAGATTGCCGATCCGGGACCTATGACGAAGCGCGTCCGTATCTATAACGCCTTCGCAGGATGCCAGAATACCAAACGCAACCGCACCAATATCCTTGAGTTCATCCGGCTCGCCATGAAGCCGGCGCGTTACAGCCGCGAGCCGCACCGCTATGAGCCTATGCGGGCTCGCCTAAACCTAGCGTTGGCATTCGCAGGACTTGTGGTCGATGAGTCCGGCGAGCTGAAATCGGCGGATGTCGCCCAGACCCTACCTGAGGCTCAGCGGCGCGCGCGCGACTTGCGAGCAGACCTTGAAGGTCGCGGTGTGCACCCGGACGTCCTGAAATTCTGCCGCGCCGAGCTTCTCGCCGACAATTACTTTCATGCGGTGCAAGAAGCGGTCAAAAGCGTCGCTGATAAGATGCGATCGCGGACAGGGCTCTCCGATGACGGCGCTACGCTCGTCGATCGGACACTTGCCGGGAGTCCGCCGATGCTTGCGATCAACCCGCTATCCACCGCAAGCGAGCGGAGTGAGCAAAGCGGGTTCGCAAATCTGGTCCGTGGCACCTTCGGCATGTTCCGCAACCCCACTGCACATGAGGCGCGCATCCATTGGGCTATGTCCAAAGAAGATGCCGAAGACCTGCTCACAATCGTGTCGCTCATCCACCGCCGGCTCGATGCCGCCCATATGCCGGCGCGCACATGACCACGAAGGGCGCCGACGGCGGACAAGACGATGACCCCGAGCTGGAATCCGATCGGATCGGCCGCATCGGCGAGCGCCATTTTGAGCTGCTCTGCGAACGCGCCGGGCTCTTCTGCAACAAGAGTACCGTCGACATTATGGGCTGGGACTTCATCGTGGAGTTCCCAATGGGATCAGGCGGACAATCGTCGCTACCGCTCGATCGGCGCCAGACCAATGCCGCCCGGGTCCAACTGAAGTCGACGCTCGGCCGCACCGGAAACCGCATCCGACTCAGCCTGTCCGCCATTGATCGCCTCGCCAAGGATCCTCGGCCGGCGCTGGTCATCGTCTTCCGAATGCGGGCCGATGGTGAAATCCAGTCGGCTTACCTCGTCCATCTCATCGGCAACGAACTCGCCCGGGTGCTCAAGCGATTGCGATTGGCGGAGGCTCGAAAAGCGCACGACATCAATCATGTCGACATCAGCTATGACTATGAGAAAGTCGGACAGCGTTTCGAGCCGACCGCCGCCGGCCTCTCGTCGGCCTTGTCGGCCGCCTGCGGACAAGATCCAGGCGCCTATACCGCGAAGAAGCAGCGTCAGCTCGATGAACTCGGCTATGAGAACGGCCAGTTCGAAGCCGAGGCGCTACTCCAGATCGAGGGGCCGGAGCATTTCGCCAACCTGCTGCTCGGTCTTGCGCCCCTAAAACCGCACCGCTTGCGTGTCTACGATAGCCGCTTCGGCATCCGCCTTCCGTATCAAGGCACGCTATTTGACGACATCGAGGAACTTCGACTGACGCCGCCGTCGCTCGGATCATGCGAGATCGCGATCCGAGGCCCCGGGTTCGCGCAGGCGGCGCGGTTCGATGGCGAGATGTTCATCGGTCCGCCGATCCTCGAACCGCATGGACCCGAACTGCTCGTCCGCAGCCGGGACTTCATCATTCGGCTCACCCCTCCCGCGCTCAGGTTCGAAAGCGTCGGCTCCATCGACGATTTGGAATACACGCTCGAAGAGTGGGCGGAACTACTGCGCGGCCTGACGCTCATGGCATCCGAGCGATCGACGCTAACCATTTCTGGGAACAGCCGGATCCCCCCGATTACCTTCCCAGTCAATGAACCGCTCACAGGCCCATATCTCGACGAGGTGCCACTCATCTCGACCTTCGTGGATGGTTGGCTGCGCTTGCTAACCAACGCCGGCCTGCGCTCGACCGAGCGCTTCAAATTCGATGCGTTCTGGGCGGCCAATGACGCACGTATGGTTGTGGACATCCTGCTCAATCCTCGCCCGGACGCGCGATTCGAGTTCCAAAGCCTCGACGTCGAGGAGAGTGGGCCCCCACCCGCAGGCCTCTACTTCAACAGCATGTCATTCGCCGGTACGAGCATCAGCTTCAGCGCCAAGGTCTTCTTCGAGGAGACCGACGACGTCGAATGGCGGTATCGCTCAACGCGGTTTGAAGCTTTCGATGTTCGCCCGGTCGTCGACGACCTCGAGGAATATGGGCTCGATCAGGCTGCCGCCGCCGACCTAAAGCTCATCATCGACCCGCGCAACATCACCATGACGCCGCGTGCCGACGCTAACGGCGCCTTGCCCAAACAAGGCTGAACGGCCGCTATCAACAGCTTGAGGCGCGTGCGCCGCTGGTCCTTTGACGGCGCAGAATCGACCTTGACTCTCGCAGCTGAAATCTAGAACAAATAGGGAACATGATGACGAACCCCTATCCGGAGGTAAACTGGGAGCGTGCGGCCCGAGCCCGCCATAGAGTCTTTGCGCGCGCAGATCGAGAAGATCGAAGGCAGAAGCCGGCGTGCCAAATCGGTTCTCCCGTTTGGGATTGCCGACGTCGACTCACGACTCCCGGGTGGCGGGTTGGCGCTCGGCGCGCTGCATGAGATCGCCGGCGGTGGGAATGGCGCGGTCGATGGCGCCGCAGCAGCCTTGTTCAGCGCGGGCGTCGCGGCTCGAACCAAGGGCAAGATCCTCTGGTGTATCACCCGTCCGGACCTGTTCGCGCCGGCGATCGCTCAGGCAGGTCTTGCGTCCGATCGCGTAATCTATCTCGAAGCCGGTGATGACAAGACCGTGCTGGCCTGCATGGAGGAAGGGCTGCGCCATGGTGGCCTCGGGGCGGTTCTCGGTGAGGTGGCGCGGCTTTCCATGACAGCCTCGCGCCGCCTGCAGTTGGCGGCCGAGGGAAGCGGATCGATCGGGATCGCGCTGCGGCGTTGGCGACGACAGACCGAGGCCACTGATTTCGGCCAACCCACCGCCGCGATGACACGCTGGCGCGTGTCTATGGTGCCATCGACACCCCTACCTGTTCCGGGCGTAGGGCGTGCCCGCTGGCTGGTCGAACTGATCCGCGCACGCGCGGGCGAGAGTGCAGATTTCGAGTTGGAGGCGTGCGATGACACGGGTCGTCTCGCTCTTCCTGCCGAGTTGGTCCACCGACCGGCTCCGGCGGAAGGCTGGCGACGCGGCGCCTCCGGCTGAGGCGCCGCTCGTCCTGATTGGCCGGGAAGGAAACAGGCGGGTGGTGCTGGCGGCGAATGCCGCTGCAGTGGCCGCCAGCCTTCGCCCCGGCATGCCTGTGACCAAGGCTCAGGTTCTGGTGCCAGACCTCATCGTGCAAGATGCCGAGCCGGCAGCCGATGTGGAGGCACTTGACCGGCTAGCCACCTGGCTCCTGCGCTACGCGCCTGTCGTGGCCCCTGATTCTCCAGACGGGATCATCATCGACTCGACCGGAGCCGATCACCTTCACGGCGGCGAAACCGCCATGCTGGAGGGCCTGATCGGAAGGCTGGCCATGTCCGGCATCGCCGCTCGCGGCGCGATCGCCGACAGTTGGGGCGCGGCCCACGCCTTGGCCCGGTTTGCAGCCCGCCCGACGATGATCGCTCCTGAACGTCATGATGCATCGCTGTTGGAACCGCTTCCGCTGGCCGCGCTGCGTATCGACGCTTCGATCGTCGCGGCGCTGCGGACGCTCGGCTTCGAAACCATCGGCGATATCCTCGCGCAGCCGCGCGCGCCGCTCACCCTGCGCTTCGGTCCATCGATCGGCCGTCGTATCGATCAAGCGCTTGGCGACCTGTCAGAGCCGATCGATCCGGTTCGACCCGCCGACCTGATCGAAGTGCGCCGGTCGTTCGCGGAACCGATCGGCGCGGCGGAGACCATCGCCCGCTACATCGCCAAGCTCGTCGATCAGCTATGCGACCGCCTCGAGGCAGCTGGTCTCGGCGCACGACGCCTCGACCTCATCTGCCACCGTGTCGACAGTCGCTCACAGGCGGTCCGGGTTGGAATGGCGACGCCGGTCCGGGATGCAAAGCGCCTGACGCGCCTCCTATGCGACAAAATCGAGACGATCGAGCCCGGCTTCGGGATCGAGGTGATGACGCTTGCGGCCAGCGTCGCTGAGCCGATCGAGCGTCGGCAGACCGTCAGTTCGTTGATCGAGGAGAGTGTGCCGGACGTCTCGGACCTGATCGATACGCTTATGAACCGGGTGGGTGAGCAGGCGCTCTATCGGCTGGCGCCGGTTGCGAGCGACGTTCCGGAACGCTCCGTTGGCCGCATTCCGGCGATGGCCGCCGATACGGGCGCAGCATGGCCCGGCCATTGGCCGCGCCCCTCGCGTCTGCTGGCCCATCCGGAGCAGGTCGAGACTGTAGCGCTCTTGCCTGATCATCCGCCCGTTTCATTCACCTGGCGCGGCGTGCGTCGCCGACTGCGCCGGGGTGATGGACCGGAGCGCGTGTTCGGAGAGTGGTGGAAACGCGACGCCGAATTGGTCGCCGTCCGAGACTATTTTCGGGTCGAGGACGACGCCGGCGAACGCTACTGGCTTTATCGTGCCGGTGACGGCGAAGACACGGCGACGGGGTCGCACCGCTGGTTCATCCACGGGGTCTTCGGATGAGCTCACCTCGCTACGTCGAACTGCAGGTCACCTCACACTTCAGCTTCCTGCGCGGCGCGTCCTCCTGCGAGGAACTGTTTGCGCAAGCGGCCTTGGCTGGGATCGAGGCCGTCGCCATCGTCGATCGGAATTCGCTCGCCGGCGTCGTCCGTGCTCATGAAGCGGCCAAGACGACCGGCGTTCGCCTGATTGTCGGTTGCCGGCTCGACCTCGCCGATGGCACATCCGTGCTGGTCTATCCAACGGATCGATCCGCTTATTCGCGCCTTTGCCGGCTTCTATCCCTCGGTAAGAAACGAGGCGGCAAGGCCAAGTGCATTCTCGAATGGCCTGATGTTGTCGCCTACGGCGACGGCCTGATCGTCGCGCTCGTACCCGACCTGGCGGATGACGAGTGCGAGTTCCGGCTGCGGCGATTGCGGGACGCTTTCGGCGACAGAGCCTATCTCGCGCTCACCTTGCGCCGCCGGCCAAACGATCAGCTCCGACTGCATGAGCTTTCGAACATGGCCACACAGATGCGCGTGCCCACCGTGGTGACGAACGACGTCCTCTTCCACGAGCCGGCCCGGCGGATCCTGCAGGACGTAGTCACATGCATCCGGCACAACGTCACGATCGATACGCTTGGCGATCGGCGAGAGCGACATGCCGATCGCTACATCAAGCCGCCGGACGAAATGCATCGTCTGTTCAGCCGCTATCCCGAGGCCCTTGCCCGGACGCTGCAGATCGCGGACCGCTGCCGCTTCAGCCTCGACGAGCTTGCCTACCAGTATCCGGAAGAGCGCGACGATCCCGCACTCACGCCCCAGCAGACGTTGGCGAAGCTCACCTGGGAGGGCGCGACTGAACGCTATCCCGAGGGCGTACCCGAGAGCGTGACCGCCGCCCTCCAGCATGAGTTGCGGTTGATCGAGAAGCTGGACTACGCGCCTTATTTCCTGACCGTGAACTCCATCGTTCGCTTCGCGCGGTCAAAGGACATTCTGTGTCAGGGTCGTGGGTCGGCCGCCAACTCCGCCGTCTGTTACGTTCTTGGCATCACTTCGATCGATCCTGGCCGCAACGACCTGCTGTTCGAGCGTTTCATCTCCGAGGAACGGCGCGAGCCGCCCGACATCGACGTCGATTTCGAACATGAGCGGCGCGAAATCGTCATGCAATGGGTGTTCGAGACCTATGGCCGGGAGCATGCCGCGCTGTGCTCGACCGTCATCCGGTATCGCACCAAGGGTGCGTTGCGGGACGTCGGCAAGGCGCTCGGACTGCCCGAAGACCTGATCGGCACGCTGTCGTCGCAGGTGTGGGCGTGGTCAGAGGAAGGCGTCGAGAAGCGCCACGTCGAGGAGTTGAATCTCAACCTCGCAGACCGGCGCCTTCGGATGACGCTCGATCTTGCCCGGCAACTGATGGGCGCTCCGCGCCACCTCAGCCAGCACCCTGGCGGCTTCGTGCTCACCCATGACCGCCTCGACGATCTCGTGCCGATCGAGCCCGCGTCGATGGTCGATCGTCAGGTCATCGAATGGGACAAGGACGATATCGACGCTCTCAAGTTCATGAAGGTCGACGTCCTGGCGCTCGGCATGTTGACCTGCATTAAGAAGGGGCTCGATCTGCTCGCCGAGCACAAGGGCGTAAACCTCGATCTGGCGACCATCCCTGCGGAGGATCCACGCACCTATGCGATGATCCGGAGGGCCGATACGCTCGGCACCTTCCAGATCGAAAGCCGCGCGCAGATGTCCATGCTGCCGCGCCTGAAACCGCGGACCTATTATGACCTCGTCGTTCAGGTCGCCATCGTTCGGCCTGGGCCGATCCAAGGCGACATGGTTCACCCTTATCTTCGGCGCCGCGAGGGGCTGGAGCCCGTCCACTATCCAAAGGCGGAGCTCGAGAAGGTTCTGGGCAAGACGCTCGGCGTTCCCCTGTTCCAGGAGCAGGCGATGCGCGTCGCGATCGAATGCGCCGGGTTCACGCCCGGGGAAGCCGACATGCTGCGCAAGTCGATGGCGACCTTCAAGTTCACCGGGGGTGTATCGCATTTCCGGGACAAGCTGATCGCCGGCATGGTGGCCAATGGCTACGACGCTGCCTTCGCCGAGCAGACCTTCAAGCAACTCGAAGGCTTCGGCTCTTACGGCTTTCCGGAAAGCCACGCAGCCTCTTTTGCGCTTATCGCCTACGCGTCGGCCTGGCTGAAGTGCTGGCACCCCGACGTTTTCTGCGCAGCGCTCCTGAACAGCCAGCCCATGGGGTTCTACGCGCCGGCCCAGATCGTGCGTGATGCGCGAGATCATGGCATCGAGGTGCGACCGGTGTGCGCCAATGCGTCCCGTTGGGACTGCACGCTCGAGCCGATCGATGATGACGGCCGATTTGCTGTTCGGCTCGGTCTGCGCATGGTCAAGGGTCTGGCGAACGCCCATGGCGCGGCGATCGTCGCTGCCCGGGCGGGACATCCCTTCATGTCGGTGGACGATCTCTGGCGCCGAGCTGGCGTGCCCGTGGGCGCGTTGACGCACATCGCTGAGGCAGACGGTTTCCGGCCGCCCTTTGGTCTTGCTCGTCGGGAAGCGCTCTGGGCGATCAAAGCCCTTCGGGATGCGCCATTGCCGCTCTTTGCTGCGGCCTCGGCCCGCGAAACGGAAATCGTGCCCGAGATTGCCGAACCGGCCATCGTCCTCCGACCCATGACGGCCGGTGGCGATGTCGTCGAAGACTACCGCCACGTCAGCCTCTCTCTACGGGATCACCCCGTATCCTTCCTAAGGCACGACCTGCGGCGACGCCGAATGGTCACCTGCCTCGAAGCTATGGAGGCGCGTGACGGCCGGTGGCTCGAAGCGGCCGGCATCGTGCTGGTCCGACAGCGGCCAGGGTCTGCCAAGGGCGTCATGTTCATAACGCTAGAAGACGAAAGCGGCATTGCGAACCTCGTGATCTGGCCAAAGGTCTTCGAGCAGAACCGTCGCACGATCCTGTCCGCGGGTATGATCGCGGTGCGCGGTCGCGTGCAGCGCGAGGGTGAAGTGGTCCATCTCGTCGCCCAGCGGCTCACGGACCTCTCCGCCGATCTGGCGAGCGTCGGCGATCGAGAGACCGCCTTCCCGTTACCGCATGGTCGCGGCGACGAGTTTCACCATGGCTCGCCGACGCCCGATCCACGTGGCTTGCCGCCCCGGACCGTTCGGCCGCGCGACATTTTCATCCCAGACCTCCATCTGGACACGATCAAGGTGAGGACGAGAGACTTTCGTTGAGCGCAGACTTGGCACTGAGTCGTCAATCTCTGGCCTTCGCGGCCACCGTCCGAGCTCGCCACTCCCATACGGCTTCGTCGTTCCGATGCACCCAGTCAGCCAACTTCTCCACCTCGTCGATGGCCGCCATCAGCTTTTCCCGACTGACTTCGATCGTGAGGCGTCGCCATCCCCCCAGGTCCTCCTCGTCGACAGGCTCTGCGGGATTCGTGAAGAACGGGTTCGGATGCTTCTCGACCGTTCGTTCATTGTGCGTGGTTTGGAACGAGACGAAATCCTGGCCATGGGCGAAGTCGTTACGGGCCAGGATCACCTGTTCGATGACGTCGAACCTGACGGGGCACATGCTGAACGTCTCGCCCATCACATGCTCGATGATCTGGCGATAGGCCTCGACCTTCCCAAGTTTGAACAAGGCTACACGTTCTTTCGGGTCAACAAAGGCGATGCCGATCTCGCGCTCAAGCTCGGCGAAGTAGAGGCTCAACGTATCGGCGAGCAGCGATACCGCGAGCATCCCGACCAGTTCGCGAGTTTGGTCCGCCTGCATCCATTCGGCGAGGAACGGTGGCTCCGGGTCGTCGGTTTCCGGATTGAAGTAAGGTGGCTCCCATGGCCGGACCTCTTCCTCGATATCCCGCTTCAACTGCTCGAAGGGCACGCGGCCTTTGTCATAGAACAGCCGGATGATGTCGGTGCGTTGCCGCATCCAGTAGGACAGATCCATCAGTCCTCCTGGACGATGTCGAGAAAGGCGCGAGCCCAAACCGATTGCAAATCGGCTTGGGCGCAATGCACGCGCTCAAAGCCCTTGCGCTTCGCATCCAGCAACGTGAGGACGCGTTGCTCCATCTTGTAGGCGGCTTCGCGGTTCTTCATCCGCTGTCGGAATTTCACAGTCCATTGCTCCAGTCCGCCGAGTTCAATGGGAATGTGCTGATTTACGGCGGCGCAGCGTTCGTCGATGTCGTCGGCCCACCCGATCTTCCAAACGTTGCGGCTGCCAAACTGCAATGCATAAGCCCAGGCCTCGCCGTCCGTGCCTGAGCGATCGACGTTATAGCTGGCATCGGTGGGGCGCGGACCGGTGGTGTTCCTAAGCGCGTCATTCAGGCGCCGCATCCGTGCGAGGGCCGGCAGCGGGGGCAAATCGATCTCAACGGCGTTCAGTGCGAGGGCAGCGGCGACATCGGCTGGATCGTCGATCTCCTCCACGCCTGCGGTTGCAACCATCGTCAGTTGTCGAGACAACAGCTGGGTCAAGACTGGCGCGGGTTCGAACTGCCAGACGCGAGTGGTCGCGACGGCATGCGGAAACTTGAAGTTGCCGGCAGCGTCGAAGTCCCTCGGATCAAGCGCCTCGCGCTCGACGAGATCGAGCGTGCGCAAGGGCTCGAATCCTATCTCAGCCATCCCCAGGATGCGGCCCTGATGCTCCGGTGCGGTCCGCTCCGTCTGTGTTCCCACGAACACCAGCCGGTCGCCGCGCTTTGCTAGGGTCAGCAGCCGCCCGAGATTGCCTTTGACGCCGAAGGTCGCAAGAGGCAGCCGCGCGAAGCCAAAACCCCATACTCTCGTGGCGAAGAGCTTCATCCGCTATTCCGCCACTGCCGCCGAGCGAATTTTACGCAGGGTCCCGGTGGTCGGCACCCTTACAGCAAACCAGTCAGTCGTCATGGCGTCTGCTTGTTCCTGCTGCCACGTCCGCCCGCGGCGCGTGACGACATGATCTCCGGGTGCGTTGAGCCGATCATTGATGACGATGCAGTTCAGTGCCGGCAGGTCATTGGCCACACAAATGTCGCCGACCACTCCAAGTTGCCGATTGAGCGTGATACCGGCCCGGCGATCCATCCCCATGGCCTCGGCAAGATCGCCGTAGGTGATGACGGTCGGGCGACGCGGATTGCGCGTGGACGACATGACCGTAGACACCAGGATCAGCCAGACCTGCTGAGCCCTGACATGAACGGGATCTCCGGTCTTGAAGTAGCGAAGGGGTGGGGCAAGATCATCGGGCATCGCGCTCTCCTGCATTGATCGTGCAAAATTGCACGCCGGAGGCGGTATTGCAAGAGACGTGTCGTTTCGATCGACCAAGGCGGCGAGAGCTCGCCGCAACCCTCTTTTCAGGAGTTACGCTTCTGCGGGAATACGTGTTTCTGGCGCGCCTCTTACGCCACCGAAGTACGGCGCTTCGAAACGCGCTCATTCGGACGAGACAATGTTTGATTGGCATAGAGAGGAGACGTTCCGGCGCCGGACGCTGCATGCCGGTAGAGCAAAGTGCTCGTCGCATCGTGATCGGCGGGGTATGCGAATGCGTAGCCCTGACCAAGCGCACAGCCCATCGCCCAAAGCTGACTCGCCTGAACCTCGGTCTCAATGCCAACCGCGACCACGGCCACGCCGAGACGGCGGGCGATCTCGATTAGCCCTTCCACGATGATGGTGCTCGGATCGTCAGGCCACAGCCGGGCGACGAATGCCCTGTCGATCTTGATGATATCGACCGGCACATTCACCAGATGCGTCAGCGAGGCGTAGCCCGTGCCGAAGTCGTCAAGGGCTACGCGCACCCCGGCCGCACGCAACACCTCGATCTCCCGCGCTACGACGCGATCATTCCGCCCGAGATAGACGTCCTCGCTTATCTCCAACACGATCTTGTTCAGCCCGATGCCGGCTTTGGAGAAGGTCTCGGAGACCTTCTTGGCGAGGCTGCCCGTGTAGAAATCCGCTGTCGACACGTTCAGGCTGACCTGCTCGACGAGCAGTCCCGCGTTTTGCCAATGACCTACGTCGGCAGCGACGATCGCCATCATGCGGGCCGTCAACTCGGAGGCGACATGAGCGTCAGTCGTTGCTTCGTGGAAAGAGCCGGCAGGAAGAAGATCGCCGCTTCGCGATCGCAGTCGGCACAGGGCTTCGAGCCCCACGATGAGGCCGGTGTCCAGCCTCAGGATCGGCTGGTAGTGCGCCTCGATACGATCCTCGGCCGAGGCTTCCGAGACATCCCGGATCGCGGCGCGCCGGCTCGTAATCCGTGAGCCGATGCCAGGCCAGTAGCGAACGAAGCCGCCACGGCCCGTCTCCTTCGCATGGTAGAGCGCGAAGTCGGCCGCTTCTCCGACGCTCGTCGCTGTGCGTTCGGTCTTGCTCAACGTCGCGCCGCCGATGGTCGCGCGAGGTACAACGGTGTGTCCGTCGCAGTCCGCCGCCACCTCGAGCTCGTCGAAGACGCGTTCGGCCGCAGCATTCAGGTCGGCGACATTTGCCGGCTGCTGGAGGATGACCGCGAATTCGTCGCCTCCTATCCGATAGGTGACGTCCGGCGCCATCGCGCGAGCGATACGCGCCGACGCGGCACGGATCAGAGCGTCGCCCGCCAGATGGCCGAACGTGTCGTTGACGATCTTGAGGTTGTCGAGGTCGATGATGAACAGTGCCCACGACCCGACATCGTCGCAGCGAAGCTGAGTCATCGCGCCGTTATAGGCTGCCCTGTTGGCCAAGCCCGTCAGTGCATCGACATTCGCTCGACGGTCCCGATCGAGCGTACTCTCGTGTCTGCGGAAGGCCGTCTCGCAGAGTTCCACGCAAGCTTCAGCCACCTCTCGCTCGACATCTGCGACCTGACGCGCACCGTGAAAATAGAGGTTCATCACCGCTAGCGTGTCGCCTGCCGCCCCAAGCACAGGCAGTGACCAACACGCCGATACACCAAGCCCGTGAACGATCGCCGCACTATGGGAGGCGCGAGGGTCGGACGCGAGATCCTCCAGGAGCACTGGCTGGCGTAAAGACGCGGCTCTCCCGGGTACATCGGTGTCGGCGCCGATCGCAACCCCGTCATGCGCCTGGCTGTAGGCCTCCGGGAAGCTCGGTGCCGCTAACGGCCGCATCATGCCCGTTCGATCGATGGCGAACACCGAACAGAGCACACCGGGCCATGTCTTTTCGACCCGCAAGCAAAGTTGCCGCATCGTGTCGAAGAGCGGCTCACCGTTCGCGATCATCCGTAGAATTTCGTTTTGAAAGCGCAGCAACGACGGGTCACCCAGGAACACACTTCGCCAAGGCTGACGGTAATCGGAGTTCGCTTAACGGCTGACCTCTGAACACGATAAACATTTCATTATCCTTCAAGGGGGGAAGGCTTTCCCCTACGGCCGAGCCCAAGGTCTCTGCCGACCCCTTCTGGGGGGAGACCCCGCAACGCCCCCCCGAGAGTGAGAGTGCGGACCGGATTGCCGTGACGGGTTGAGAGCTGGGAGAGAGGCTTCCGGCGCCCGTCGCGGAGATCCGCGATGTCCAGACGAACTGCTTTGCCACGTCCAGGCCAGAACCGGGCGAGCCTTTACGACGAGATCACCGATAAGATCGTCGCCGAGTTGGAGGCCGGTCGCGTGCCTTGGGTCCAGCCGTGGGGAACGACGGCCGCAAAGGCCCCGCTTGCCATGCCGAGAAACGCCGCCACCGGCCGGCACTATTCGGGGATCAATATCCTGATCCTTTGGGGCGCCGTGGTCGAACACGGCTTTCCGGGCCAGAGCTGGCTCACCTTCCGTCAAGCACTGTCGCTTGGCGGCAATGTCCGCAAGGGCGCGCGCGGCACGACCGTCGTCTATGCGGACCGCTTCACGCCGGAGGACGAAAAGCGCCGCGCCCGCGAGAGCGGTGACGACGCGCAGGCGATCCCGTTCCTTAAGCGCTTCACCGTGTTCAACGCAGCCCAGTGCGAAGGACTGCCGGAAGACGTCGCGATCGATGCGCCCCCGCCGCCGCAAGGGATGATCGAACCACAGGTCGAAGCGCTGATCCGCGCCTCAGGCATAGACTTTCGCATCGCAGGTGATCGGGCGTTCTACGTGCCTGCGCTCGACTATGTGCAGGTCCCTCCGCCACAAGCCTACTTCGAGCCGATCAACTGGCACCGCACGGCCCTGCATGAACTCGGACACGCGACGGGTCACTCGAGCCGAGTAGGCCGCGACCTGACCGGCGGCTTCGGCACCAAGAAATACGCATTCGAGGAACTGGTCGCCGAGATGAACGCGGCCTTCTGCTGCGCTTCGCTCGGCATCGTGCCCACCGTCCGCCACGCCGACTATATCGGCTCGTGGCTGCAGGTCCTGCGCGAGGACAACCGCGCCATCGTTCGGGCCGCAAGTCAGGCGAGCAAGGCGGCCGACTGGCTGCTGGCCCATGCGCCTGAGGGCGCTGCCCACGTCGTCACCGCAGATGAGCTTGAAAGGAGGGTGGCATGAGCAAGGTCTCGTACCCGCTTCGGGTCTTCTTCGATTGCTCGACCGCTCACCTGTCGGAGGCGTCGAGCACCTATCTGAATGTTCACGCCGCTCAGGGCGACGAGCTTGTCGCGGCGACGCCATACGGCTGGTTTATCTGGGTCGGAGAAGGCGACCGCGATAGTCTCCCTGCCGATCTTGTGAGGATCACCGAATACGCGCGGCGCCTCGGCGCGGAATACATCCTGTTCGACCGAGATGCGCCTGAGGATGAGGGGCTTGCCAAATTCCTTGATCGCGCCGCTGTCCTTCCGGCGTCTCACCGGGCGCACCCAGAAATAGAGTGAGAGGGAGGACGGGGTTTCCGTGACGGGTTGGAGGTCGAGAGAGAGGCTCTCGGCCGCCCGTCGCGGAGTACATCCCGATGGCTGTTGCAGCTCAAAAGATCGTCCTATCGCCCTCGCGCGACATCCCCTTCAACAAGCTGGTCCTGAGCCAGTCGAACGTCCGACGCATCAAGGCCGGTGTCTCGATCGAAGACCTAGCGGCCTCGATCGCCCGGCGCGGCCTGATCCAGAGTATCAGCGTCTTCCCCGTCGTCGATGCCGAAGGCAACGAGACCGGCATGTTCGAGGTGCCGGCCGGCGGACGCCGGTTCCGGGCGCTGGAACTGCTGGTGAAGCAGAAGCGCCTCGCCAAGGTGTCGCCTGTGCCGTGCGTAGTGCGCGAGCGCGACAGCGCGATCCTCGCGGAAGAAGTCTCGCTCGCCGAGAACATCGAGCGCGCGCCGCTCCATCCCCTCGACCAGTATCGCGCCTTCCAGGACATGCGCGACAAGGGCATGACCGAGGGGGAGATCGCCGCAGCCTTCTTCGTGCAGGCCCAGGTCGTCAAGCAGCGGCTGCGGCTCGCTTCGGCGTCGCCCGCGCTGCTCGAGATTTATGCCGAAGACGGCATGACGCTGGAGCAACTCATGGCCTTCACAGTGTCGAGCGATCACGCCCGTCAGGAGCAGGTCTGGGACGCGATCAAGGACGCCTGGTCGAAGGAGCCTTATCAGATCCGGCGCATGCTGACCGAGACAACCGTCCGCGCCTCGGACAAGCGCGCGGTTTTCGTGGGCATCGAGACCTATGAGGCGGCGGGCGGCGTCGTCATGCGCGATCTCTTCCAGTCCGATGATGGCGGCTGGCTGCAGGACGCGAGGCTGCTCGACCGCCTGGTCGCCGAAAAGCTCAGGGCTACTGCCGAGACGATCGCCGGCGAAGGCTGGAAGTGGATCGAGGTCGCTGTCAGCTTTCCCTACGACACGACGCGCGGCCTGCGGGAATTGCAGGGCGAGCCGCTCGACCTTTCGGCCGAGGAGCAGGCGACCATCGAGGCGCTCAATGCCGAGTATCAGAAGCTCGAAGCCGAGTATGAAGGCGCCGACGAACTGCCGGACGAGGTAGACCAGCGCCTCGGCGAGATCGAGACGGCACTAGCCGCCTTCGAGACCCGGCCGGTGCGCTACGAGGCGGACGATATCCCTCGCGCGGGCGTCTTCATCAGCATCGCCCATGACGGCAGCGTCGCCATCGACCGTGGCTACGTGCGGGCGGAGGATGACGCGCCGATCGATCCCGAGGTCGAGACCGGCGTGGACGCCGACGGCGATCCGGCCGAGCCGTCGGTGCAGAGGGCGGTCATTACCATCGGCGGCCAGCCTGCCGAGCCCGAGGACGACGAGGATGACGGCGTCATCAAGCCGCTGCCGGAGCGTCTGGTGATCGAGCTGACGGCCTATCGCACGCTCGCGCTGCGCAACGCCGTCGCGGAGAACCCGCACGTCGCCATGACGGCGCTCCTCCACAAGCTCGTCTCGGACACCTTCATGACCCGCATGTATACGGGCGCCATGGAAGCCGGGGTGAAGCACGTCTTCTTCCCGGCCCAGGACGATGCGCTGAAGGACAGCCCGTCCGCCCGTGCGGTGCAGGACCGCCACGCCGCCTGGGCGGGTGATATCCCGAAGGACGATGCTGCCCTATGGGACTGGCTCGCCGACCTGGATGAGCCCAGCCGCATGGCTCTTCTCGCGCATTGCGTCAGCTACGGCGTGAATGCGCTCTATGAGCGGCCGAACCCGCACAGTGGCAGCGGTGTATCCCAGCATACCCTCGACATGAGGCTTTCGCAGGCCGACCGCCTGACGATGGCGACAGGCCTCGATCTGGTCGAGGTCGGCTGGCGGCCGACCTTCGGCAACTACCTGAACCGGGTGACAAAGCCCCGCATCCTGCAGGCGGTCCGCGAGGGCGCCGGCGAGCAGGCCGCGCAACTCATCGACCATCTGAAGAAGGGCGACATGGCGAAGGAGGCCGAGCGCCTGCTGGCGGACACCGGCTGGCTGCCGGAACCGCTTCGCGTGGTCACCGAGGTCGAGGCGTCGACGGCGGAAACCCAGACCAGCGGCGAGGATGACAGCGCAGCGCTGCCTGACTTCCTCGCGGGCGATGACGAGGAGGCCGCCGGCGAAGACGATGAACGCCACCTCGTCGCGGCCGAATGATCGTGCAGGCGGGGCGGCTTCGGCCGCTCCGCCGATTCCCCCAATCGAGGAGCTACGTCATGTCGCAATCCAGCCCGCCGCCCCGGCGCGTCGTCTTCCAATATCTCGTTCCCGTGCAGGTCGAGGTCGAGGACGGGCTCGTCGCCTGCGTCACGGTCATCGACGAGACGCCAGTCCGCGATCCCGCCATCGTCGAGGGCGATCCCGCCTATCTCAGCGAGGCGGTGCAGGCCGCCGACGACGGTCAAGACTGGCCGTCCTGGCGGTTCGGCTACTAGCCGGACAATCTTTCGATCCTTTCCGAGCCCGGCCTAGCGCCGGGCTCTTTTCGTTTCTGGAGCCTGCCATGACCGATTTTCTGACCCGCTTTTCCTGCCTGCTCGACGTTGGCACTGCCGCCAACGCGGCGCGCGCTTTCGAGATCTACGCAACGCTGATGGCCGAGAACGCCCGAGAGGATCCGCCGGCCGAGCCGTTCCTGCTCTCCCTTTCGCCCGAATACGGATCGGCTCGCCTGTGGCTGCGCGATCCTGGCAGCGCCGACCAGCAACTCGCGATCACCTTCGTGACGCGCTGCGCCGAGGCCTTCGGCCTGACTGGACGTTGGGGATTCCAGTGGGCGAATGTTGCCTCGGCTCCCGTCATCGACGGCTTCGCCGGCGGCGCCCACCTGCTCGATCTCTCGACCGGCCGTACGCTTGAATGGATCAGCACCGGGCGCTGGCTCGCCGACCGGCTTTCCGAGGGAGGCGCGCGATGAGCATTCCCGACCATGCCCGCGCCAATTTCGAGACGCTGCTGCACGCCGCGACCAGCGGCGACCTGGCGTTGATGGAATGCACCGAGATTGCGACGGGCGAGGTTCGCTACGTCATCTGCGCCGTTGGACGTGACGCCAGCGACTATGTTCTTACACCATTCGGCCATCTCGCCGATGGCAACCCATTTGAGCTCTACCGCCCGCCCGATGCCCCGACCTGAGGCGGGCGCTCGAATAGATCCGCGACGATAGTGCGATCCTTAGCCGGGAGCGGCGCATCGCCCGCCGGCATGACGCAACTGTCGAAGGCGAGCTTGCCGCAAGCCGGAGCGATGGCCGCTGCCCGCGTCAGAGTGAGAGGTCGGCCGGGACGGGGTTGAGCCCGTCCGGTCGAGAGAAAGCGCCGGCCCGGCTCGCCCGTCTCCCGCTCTTTCGAGGTATCCTCCATGCTCCACGCTCCCGTCTCTGGTGCCGCTCCGGCGGTCTTGCTTCCGCTCGCACCGAACGCGCCGCCGGCGGCCGCCATTCTCGCCGCCGCCGGCCATCTCCTTCCTCATCTCGAACAGGGCCGCGCGATCGATGCCGCGATACTGCGCTCGGCCATGGAACAGGCCTTCGGCGCGTCCGACGCTAGCGGCGCCTGGGACTGGAAAACGGCCTATGACGCCTGCGAAGCGGCAACCGTCCTCTTCATGCGCAAATACGGAAAGCCGCTTTTCCGCAAAGCCGCGTCTCCGGCCGCACGGCTCTCCGCGCTCGGCAAGATCGCCGGGCTGCTGCCGACGCACACGCGCCGGTCTGAGGAGGCCCAGGCGCGTCAGCAGTTCTCGACGCCGACGCCGCTCGGTCTCGCGGCCTTGACCGCCGCAGCGCTCACGCCCGCCGACCGGGTGCTGGAGCCCTCAGCCGGCACGGGCCTGCTCGCGATCCTTGCCGAGATTGCCGGGTCCGATCTCATCCTCAATGAACTGGCCGAGACCCGCGCCGATCTTCTTGCCTCTCTCTTTCCGGCCAATGCGATCACGCGTTTCGACGCCGCGCAGATCGACGATCATCTCGACCGCACCGCCATTCCCAGCGTCATCATCATGAACCCGCCGTTCTCGGTTATGGCGAATGTCTCCGGACGCGTCGCCGACGCCGCCTATCGCCATATCGCTTCCGCTCTGGCGCGGCTTGCGCCAGGCGGCCGGTTGGTCGCGATCACCGGCGCGAATTTCTCGCCCGAGCTGCCGGCCTGGCGCGACCACTTCGCCCGGCTGCAGGAGCGCGGCCGCGTCGTGTTCACTGCGGCGATCGCGGGCTCTGTCTATGCCAAGCAAGGCACGACCATCGAAACCCGCCTGACCGTCATCGACAAGGCGCCGGCCGAGGATGATGCACGCTTCCCGGCATCTCTCGGCATCGCGCCCGACGTGGCGACGCTTCTCGCTTGGATCGAACGCGACTTGCCCCCGCGCATTCCGGTCGCGCTGCCAAAGATCTCCCCGGATACGGCGCCGCGCACCGTTCGCGGCTATCTCGCCAAGGCCGCAGCATCCACGGACGGCCGGCCCACGGCTGAGATCGAAGGCCTGCCGCTTGACTATCAGACCGTGGAGCGGATGCCTCTTGAAGATGGCCGACTGTCGGACTCGATCTATGAGGCCTATGCGCTCCAGTCGGTCCGCATCCCGGAGGCGCAGCCCCATCCCACCAAATTGGTCCAGTCGGCCGCCATGGCGTCGGTCGCGCCGCCGAAGCCGAGCTATCGCCCGACGCTTCCAGCCGCGATCGTCACCGGGGGCGTTCTGTCCGACGCCCAGCTCGAGACAGTGATCTATGCCGGCGAAGCTCACAGCGAACACCTCGCAGGCGCCTGGATTGTGGACGAGACCGGCGATCTCGTCACCGCCGCGCCGGACGACGCTCCAAGCGCCGTCCGCTTCCGCCGGGGCTTCATGCTCGGCGACGGCACCGGCGCCGGCAAGGGCCGTCAGTCCGCCGGCATCATCCTCGACAACTGGCTGCAGGGTCGCCGCAAGGCAGTATGGATCTCGAAGTCCGACAAGCTGCTCGAAGACGCTCAACGCGACTGGTCGGCGCTCGGTATGGAGCGCTTGTTGGTCACGCCGCTATCCCGTTTCCCTCAGGGCACGCGGATCCGTCTCAGCGAAGGCGTCCTTTTCACCACCTATTCCACGCTACGGTCCGACGACCGTGGCGAGAAGCTTTCGCGCGTCAAACAGATCGTCGAATGGTTGGGCTCCGACTTCGATGGAGTCATCATTTTCGACGAGTCGCACGCAATGCAGAACGCCGGCGGCGGCAAGGGAGAACGGGGCGATGTCGCGCCCTCACAGCAGGGCCGTGCCGGGCTGCGGCTGCAGCACGCGCTGCCGGACGCGCGTGTCGTCTACGTTTCTGCCACCGGCGCGACCACAGTCCACAATCTCGCTTACGCCCAGCGGCTCGGGCTGTGGGGCGGTGACGATTTTCCCTTCGCCAACCGCGCCGAGTTCGTGGAGGCCGTCGACAATGGCGGTGTCGCGGCCATGGAGGTGCTTGCCCGCGACCTGCGCGCGCTCGGCCTCTACACGGCCCGGTCGCTCTCCTATGACGGCGTTGAATACGAACTGGTCGAGCACCAGCTTACGCCCGAGCAAGCCCGCATCTACGATGCGTATGCCGGCGCCTTCGCCATCATCCATAACCATCTCGACGCCGCGATGCAGGCCGCCAACATCACCGGCGATAGCGGCACCCTGAACCGTCAGGCGAAGTCGGCCGCGCGTTCTGCATTCGAAAGCGCCAAGCAGCGGTTCTTCGGTCATCTGCTGACCAGCATGAAGACCCCGACGCTGATCCGCTCGATCGAGCAGGACCTGGCCGACGGGCACAGCGCCGTCATTCAGATCGTCTCGACCGGCGAGGCACTGATGGAGCGCCGACTGGCCGAGATTCCGACCGAGGAATGGAACGACGTGCGTGTCGACATCACGCCGCGGGAATATGTCCTCGACTATCTCGCCCATTCCTTCCCGGTGCAGCTCTACGAGCCGTTCTCCGACAGCGAGGGCAATCTGTCGTCGCGGCCAGTCTTCCGGGACGGTCAGCCCGTCGAGAGCAGGGAGGCCGTCGCCCGCCGTGACGAGCTGATCGAACGGCTCGCGTCGCTAGAACCCGTTCCCGGCGCCCTCGACCAGATCGTCCAGCGCTTTGGCTCCGATGTCGTCGCCGAGGTCACCGGCCGTTCACGGCGCGTTGTGCGCAAGGGCGATCGCCTTGCCGTCGAGAATCGGGCGGGCTCGGCCAATCTCGCCGAGGCCGCCGCCTTCATGGACGACCAGAAGCGCATCCTGGTCTTCTCGGATGCGGGCGGTACGGGGCGCAGCTATCACGCCGATCTTGGCGCGAAGAACCAGCGCCTGCGTATCCACTATCTGCTGGAGCCGGGCTGGAAGGCCGATGCGGCGATCCAGGGTCTCGGTCGGACCAACAGGACCAATCAAGCTCAACCGCCGCTCTTCCGCCCGATCGCCACTGACGTGAAGGCTGAGAAGCGCTTCCTCTCCACGATCGCGCGTAGGCTCGATACACTCGGCGCGATCACGCGTGGGCAGCGCCAGACCGGCGGACAGGGTCTCTTCCGGCCAGAGGACAATCTCGAAAGCCCCTATGCGCGCGGTGCGCTGCGCCAGCTCTATCTGCTGCTCGTGCGTGGCAAGGTCGAGAACTGCTCGCTCGACCGCTTTGAGTCCGCCACCGGTCTCAAGCTCACGGATGACAACGGCATCAAGGACGAGCTGCCGCCGATCACGACCTTCCTCAACCGTCTGCTCGCGCTGACCATCGACCTGCAGGGCGTGCTTTTTACGGCGTTTGAGCAGCTCCTGACGGCGAAAGTCGACGGGGCGGTTCGCAGTGGAGTCTATGACGTCGGACTCGAAACGCTGCAGGCCGAGAGCTTCATCGTCACCGGCAGCGAGGTGATCCATACGCACCCGGGCACCGGCGCGGAAACTCGGCTTCTCACCATCACCCGCCGGGAGCGCAATCGACCGACGAGCCTCGCCGACGCGCTCGATCATCTCTCCGATCCGCGCGCACGGCTCCTGGTCAATGGTCGCTCCGGCCGCGCCGCCGTGCAGATTTCCGCACCATCGATGATGCTCGACGATGGCGAGATCGAGCGCCGCGTCTGCCTGGTCCGGCCGATGGAGCAGCACTATGCGCCGCTGCGCATGATGGGTGAGAGCCAGTGGGAGGAAGCCGATCGCGCCGCCTTCGCCGCCGCGTGGTGGGCTGAGTTGAATGACGTGCCGGAGTTTTCCGACAGCACGATCCACATTGTCGCCGGCCTGTTGTTGCCGATCTGGAAGCGGCTGCCAAACGAGTCGACGCGGGTCTACCGGCTCCAGACCGATGGCGGCGAGCGCATCATCGGCCGCCGCGTCTCGCCCGCCTGGGCGGCAAACGCCGTCACCACGGGCGCAACATCGCTGACCCCTGAGCAGGCCTTCACCGCTCTGATGGACGGCACGACGATCCTCGATCTCGCTGACGGCCTTCAGCTTCGGCGCGCCCGCGTCATGAATGCCCAGCGCCTGGAGCTGACCGGCTTCACCGAGGCGATGCGGGACCGGCTGCGCACCTACGGCCTGTTCAGCGAGATCATCTCGTGGAAGCTCCGCTTTTTCGTGCCGGCCGACGCCGCCGGACCGGGCGTCCTCGCCAAGGTGCTCGATACATATCCCGTGGCGCGCATCTCCGAGCGGGAGGCCGCGTGATGGCACGTCAAGACGCTTCCGATCTCGCGCACAGTCTCGGCCGGCAGGCCGAGGCGGTGTGCCGGCATTATCTTTCCAGCGGTCGCCGCGAGGGCAACTACTGGCTCGTGGGCGATGCGCGCAACACACCCGGCCGCTCGATGTATGTCCGGCTCAAGGACACGCCGAAAGGTCCCGCCGGCAAATGGACCGACGCGGCCACCGGCGAGCATGGCGATCTCCTCGACGTCATCCGAGAAAGCTGCGGCCTCATCGACTTCAAGGATGTCGCCGACGAGGCGCGGACCTTTCTCTCGATGCCGCCGCCGGCGCCGGAGGCCCGTCAGCACGAACGGCCGAACCCAGCGCCGCATGGCTCCCCCGAAGCGGCCCGCCGACTGGTCCGCATGTCGCAGCCGATCCACGGCACGCTCGTACAAACGTATTTACGGGAACGCGGCATTACGGATTTGCGCGGAACCGGAAGCCTGCATTTCCACCCGCGCTGCTATTATCGCCCCGAAGAGCATTCGCCGACCGAGACCTGGCCGGCGATGATCGCGGCCGTCACCGACCTCGACGGCAAGATCACCGGGGCGCATCGCACCTGGCTCGATCCGCGCCGCCGCGATAAGGCGCCAATCGACACGCCGAGGCGAGCCATGGGCGATCTTCTCGGCAACGCGGTCCGCTTCGGCATAGGCAGCGATGTGATAGCGGCGGGCGAAGGCATCGAGACCGTCCTGTCGCTTCGTCAGGTCCTTCCCGACATGCCTATGCTGGCGGCGCTCTCCGCGGCCCATCTCGCTGCAATCCTGTTCCCCGACACACTGCGGCGGCTCTACATCGTCCGCGACAACGATCCGGCCGGTGACGCTGCGCGCGACACCCTCATCGAACGGGCCGACGCGGCCGGGATCGAGGCGATTGTCATCTCGCCGCAGCTGGGCGACTTCAACGAGGATCTGCGCAACCTCGGCCTGGACGCATTGAGCGTGGAAGCCCGGTTGCAGGTCGCGCCGCAGGACGTCGCGCGCTTCATGGCGTTGGCGGCATAGCCGGCAGGAGAACGGGCGTGAGGTTCGCCGCCGTGCTCGGCGGATGCATCATTCCATCGGAGGGGGCCCGCGCCTCGGCCTTCGAGAGGGCGATCGGCCCACAGGCCGGCCAACCGGGCAATGGCGGCGGCCGACTATTTTCCGGCGCGGCCGAGAGGCCGCTTTCCATCGCGAGGCAAAATAGCCGGCCTTAGCCATCGAGCCCTACGCTTTCGCTCCGGGTGCCCGGTCGTCCGGCCTGCGGGCTTCGTCGCCATGAAGGCCGCGACGGTCGCGGTCCAACCGACGGAGCATCCCATGCGCGAGCACGACGACTACGAACCGCATCACGAATCGTCACCCACCGACCATGTCCTCAACGAACTGCAACTCCACGGGTACCGCCCCTTCACCGACGAGCCCGACCAGCGGCTTCTGCCGGACGGCAATCAGGCCGCGGGCGCCGTCGCCGACATCTTCGACGCTCTGATCGGCACCCTGGCAGACACGCGTCTCGAACCTGACCTCGACGATCTCCTCTGGTCGACCGTGAACGTCTTCCACCGCGCCACCGACCGGATCGGCCGCGAACTGGATGACAATGAGCAGTCCCAGAAGCGGGCGCAGCGCGAACAGGACGGCAGCGAGGTGAAATCGGTCGAACTGGAGCGCCTGATCGCAGAGGGGATCACGCTGATAGAGCGCCAGAACGCCTTCGAGCTGATGCGCGACCAGGCCGCCGAACACTACGAACGCCACGTCGGCAAGCCTTGGCTCCCGCGCAGCGGATCGAAGGTCAACCATCGCAATCTGACTTCGGCGATGATCGACAGCCGCGACTTTCTCATGGCGAAGAAGCGCGCCGATCAGGAAGTACTACTTCCGCCCGGTCCCAAGATCATCGTCACCGGCGGCCTCGACTTCAATGATCACCAGCTTATCTGGGCAAAGCTCGATCAGGTTCACGCCAAGCACGCCGGCATGGTTCTGGTCCATGGAAAGTCGCCAAAGGGTGCCGAGAGGATCGCCTCGCTCTGGGCATCGAACCGCAACGTTCCGCAAATCGGCTTTGCACCCGATTGGACCAAGCACGGACGATCGGCACCGTTCAAGCGGAATGACCAGATGCTCGATATCGTGCCGAAGGGCGTGCTGCACTTCCCGGGCACGGGCATAAATGACAACCTCGCCGACAAGGCCAAGAAGCTCGGCATTCCGGTTTGGAAGCACGGCGGCGCGTGAGCGCCGCCACGCATGGGCCGCTGCCTAGCGCTTCATCTTCGTGACTTTGTAGACGCACCCGGAGCGATCATACGTGGTCCAATCACCGACTTGCTGACCGTCTTCAAAGTAGCCGGACCGCAGCTTCGAACCGTCGCGGCGAAACCACTCCCAGTATCCGGTAGGTTGTCCCTCCATCGTCTGGCCGACGACCCACAAGCTTCCGTCCTTGTGTCGCTTCTGGAAAGCGAGCGTCTCCGTCATCGGCAACCCCACGTTCAGTCTGGCTCGCCTGTCACTGCGATACGGGCGGATCGCGCGTAGAAGGCAAGCTCGGTGTCGTTTTCGATCAACGCGTCGAGGAGCGCTTTCATATCCGCTTGGTCCGAAGACGACTGGAAGGGGCCCGGCTGCCGCTCAATCGCCAGCACAGCGATCGTCAAAGCCTTTTTCACGAGGTGCAGATTACGTCCTGTGAACTCCGCCATCGTCCAGCCCTTCGCGACTCTACACTTGCCGCCAAGAGCATAGCGCAAATGAAGCCATCTGAGGACACGACGCGAGGCTGAGTCGAAAGCAGCGTCGAGACTGTAAAACGGGTCTCCCGACGCGAAGACCACCTCCGCCTATCAGCGCTGATCCTTGGTCCAGCCGCGGACTTGTCGCCATCAACCCATGAAGGGTCGGCTATGCGAGCATGCCGCCGCTGCGGCTGCGCCTGCGCGGTGATTGCAGTCCACGGCCGAACACTTCGGGCGCCTGTCGGCGGGGGATGGTCCCCCGCTCCAGCAGGAGCCCAGCAGATGTCCCTCAATCAAGCTCACGCCTTCGCCTTCAGCCTCGCCACCACCCTGATGGTCTCGATTGTCATCTTCCAGGCGGGCGACGGCAGCATGGGTGTCATGCCCGCGGGCGAATATGACGGCGAACTCGCCGCGATCGTCCATGAGGTTGATCCCTTCGCCCGCTGATCGCGGGCAAGGCTTCACGGCCGCAAGCGGAAGTCCGGCAGGATTTCCGCTCCCGTCCCGGCTTGTCATTCGCTATACTTCAGGCGCGCTGTGGTGGTGGTGGAGGCGCGATCGTCAGCCATGAACGATTGGAAACCACTGCCATGATCATCCTTGCCATACTCGCATCCCTCTTCGCCGTCGGCCTGCTCTGCTGGCTGGTGTTCACCTTGGCCGTTTTCACTCTGCCCGCCTTCGTCGGCGTGACGACGGGCGCCTGGGCCAACGAAGGCGGCGCCGGCATTGCCGGCGCTGTCGTCGTGGGCGCGCTCGCGGCGGCGATGACGCTCGCCATCGGGCACCTCCTGATCGCCTTCGTCCGCCCGATGTGGCTGAAACTCGTCGTGGCGATCGCCTTCGTCGCCCCGGCGGCGATCGCGGGTTTTCATGCCACCCATGGCATCGTGAAGCACCTGATGCCGTCGGAAGCGTGGCAGATGGCGTTTTCGATCTTCGGGGCCGTCGCGGTCGGGATCACCGCCTTCCTCCGGGTCGCTGGACTAGTGGCGACTCCCAGCCCATCCAGCCCGGGCCTTACTCGGGCATAATCTTTGTCGAAGTCGTTCCGGCGGATCGGAACAGCACAAGACAAAGCATATCCTCGTAGCCTCCGAGGTTGCAGATGAAGCGGTGGGTGCTGATTGTTCATCGCCCCGAAAAGCAGCCCGCGGGGGAGCGCTTTGGGCAACACCGGCAGCGCATCCGTTCGTGCACCGAAGGCTGAGACGCTCCCGGTGGCAGTCGACGGAGATGCTGGAGCGATGCCTGTAGATGGGGAACGAAGCTGCTACGCACGCCCTGCGCCAACTTGCCGATGCGGGAGGGTCGCCATCTTCTCCGTT
This sequence comes from Teichococcus aerofrigidensis, assembly GCF_054073225.1. Lineage (NCBI taxonomy): Bacteria > Pseudomonadati > Pseudomonadota > Alphaproteobacteria > Acetobacterales > Roseomonadaceae > Roseomonas > Teichococcus aerofrigidensis. Next base: position 2,129 of record NZ_JBSXMU010000003.1, on the reverse strand, counting down.
ATCTGACCGTGCCTAGACCGCTCCAAACGGCCTCTTTAATGGCCTGATCTGGCCGAAGTACGGCTTCGCCTCGATCGCCTATGACACAACAGCCGCGTCGAACTTTCTTCCCCTGCCGGCTGCGCCGTCATTCCTCGCGAGACAAGAAAGCCCTCCTAAGCTGTCAGGCCCCTTCGGGGTGCGCCGTCGACCGCCTCCGGCCTGCCGATCGCCATCGAGGCCGCAATGGTGCGGGCTCGGAAACGGAAAACGGAGAATTACAATGGCGACCATCGGCACCTTCAAGAAGACCGACTCGAACGAGTTCACCGGCGAAATCGTCACCCTCAGCGTCCAGGCCAAGGGCGTGCGCATCGTCCCCGATACCCGCGCCACCGGCGAGAACGCTCCCAGCCACCGCGTCCTGGTGGGCCGCGCCGAGATCGGCGCCGCCTGGTCGAAGCGCTCCAACGAGGGCCGCGACTATCTCGGCCTCAAGCTCGACGATCCGAGCTTCAACGCCCCGATCTACGCCAACCTCTTCGACGACGAGGACGGCGACACCTTCTCGCTGATCTGGTCCCGCCCGAGCGGGCGGCGCGGCGACTGAGGCCTCCGCGCAAGGCCCCGGCCGGAAGGTCGGGGCCTTTCAGCTTTCTGGCAACCGAATCAGCTGACGTTTCCCCGATCGGCTTTGCGGTGGCCAAACTGGCATAGGGCGACTATTATAGTCGTAGTTCTGGCGTGCGCGTAGGTCCGAGTGGGAGGTGATCATGCATGATCACCGCCCGACAATCACGGGCCGCGCGCGCGTTGCTGGGTTGGACACAGGAGACGCTCGCTGACAAGGCTCGCGTATCTCTGACCGCCCTCAAGCGCCTCGAGTCGGCCAGTGGCCTCGAGGTGTACGAGAGCACGCGGGATGAGGTTAGGCGCGCTTTCGAACAGAGTGGCGTCGTGTTCCTGAGCTCCGACCGTGGTGTGGGAGTGATGGTGGTTGATCGCAAAGGGCAAGGCTAACGGCACGCGAGGAGCGAACTCGCAAACGCCCCTCTCATCGGGTTGCGCTAGAAGCTCGCTCGTAACATCGTTAACAAAATGCTCCAGTATGGATGGATATCCGCGCCGGGGAACGCCGTGACTACAAACTTATTTCTTGATGAACCGCCAAGCAGCGCGACGCCGACCGCCTATGACGCGGCCAATGTGAAGCTTTACCTGCGTTTGCTGGATGCCGAAGCGCAAGGCGCTTCCTGGGCGGACGTCGTCGAGACGATTTTCGGGATTTCGGTCAACGCCGAGCCCGAGCGTGCCGAGCGCGTTCACCGCTCGCATCTCGCGCGCGCAAAGTGGATGACGAAGAACGGCTATAGCGGTTTGCTGGCCGGCCGCGTGAACTGAACGTGATGCAGGTTTCGCATCACGTTGCTCCGCCTTCGTTATTCCCAGCCCCCACACAACTTGGAATCGTGTCCGCAGCTCAATTCGCGCGCTAAAACTGCGGAGGCTGTGGAGGATGTCTGAAGAAGATTCTTGGCGGTCAGAGGCCGCTTACGACTATGTCGATGCTCTGTCTCCCGGAGATCTCGCCTGGGAGTTTTTGCGGAGAAACACCGAGTACCGGCGATCATACGACGAATTCCTCCAGGCAGGCGACAACACCGAAGAACTGACCCGGGAGTTTACATCCCGATGGGGGTTGCGATTTCCCGGCAGATCCTTCTGCATCTGCAATCGTCTCTCCAGTCTATTGGGACGCCCACTTCGATCCATCGATCGTCGTCCTCGGCAAAATCCCGACGGCTCACACGCCTCCCTCACTTGACGATTTCATCAGGGCGCAGGCCATAAATGGCATCGATGGCGAGATGCTGCGCCTTCAGATCCGGGGCGAAATTTTCGACGCTTCTCTGCGCGACGGTGCCGGAAGTCTCGCGGCCATGGTCCTTCTTGATGAGCTTACGCCCGACCGCCTGAGCACGCTGGCTCGTTTTTGGGCGGCTCTCGCTGGAAAAACCGTCCCGCCGGATCCGCGTATCACCCGATCCCGACAAAAGCGGGCGCGCGAAATGCTGCGCGTCCTCGACGGTCGGGCTGTCCGTCGTCAGAACATTCGGCACAACTCGCGGCGTAGATTAGCGGAGTGCGGA